>PLZT01000287.1 GCA_003152255.1 Methylocystaceae bacterium
GTTCTCGACGTTAAGCATGCGACGGCGTGGAATCGCGAGGTGCTGCATACGTTGGTCGCCGAAGATCCACGTCGCGCGCATCCCATCGCGGAGGGCGCGTTGATCCGTCTTTGGCACGGACAGCGTTGCTTCATTCGATATCGAAGCGAGTTCAAATTTGATCGCGATAACCGCGCCGGCGCGGGGAGGCGGTTGTGCGCTTCCTTGGCGTAGGCGACAATTGCGATCTGGCCGCGCTTTATCTCGACCTCGCGGCGCATGGTCACGACGTCAAGGTCGTAATCCGCAATCCGGTATGCAGAGACATATTGGACGGGCTTGTCGAGAAAACGTTTGATTGGCGCAAAGCTTTGGCATGGATCGCGGAAGCAGGCGACGCCGGCGTCGTGATTTTCGAAGACGTGCGGCATGGCCACCTTCAGGACAGGCTTCGCGCGAAAGGGTTCAATGTCGTTGGCGGCAGCGCATTCGGCGACCGGCTGGAGAACGATCGCTCTTTTGCTCAGCAAACGCTGCGCGGTCTGGGGCTTGAGGTGGCGAAAAGCTGGTCGTTTGTCGAGCGCGCGGCGGCGGTCGATTTCATTCAGCGGAGGCCGGACCGCTATGTCCTAAAATTCGACGGCGCTCAGGCCGGCGCCAACAATTACGTTGGTCAGATGCCGGATGGTCGGGACGTCGCGGCATTTTTACAGAGGCTGCGTAGACCGGAGAGGGCGGAGTCTTTTTTACTTATGGAACGTATCGACGGCGTCGAGATGGGCGTCGGCGCCTATTTCGACGGGGAGAAGTTTCTCCGACCGGCCTGTCTCGACTGGGAGCACAAACGATTCTTTCCGGGCGACCTTGGCGAACTCACCGGAGAGATGGGCACTGTCGTCACCTATGAAAGATCCCAGTATTTGTTCGAACGAACGCTTGGGCTGTTAGAGCCGCTCTTGCGACGCAATCGCCATCACGGCTATGTCAATCTCAACACCTTCATCAACGATCGCGGCGTCTGGCCGCTCGAACTCACCTGCGGATTCGGTTATCCGGGATTTTCGGTGTTGTCTCCGCTGCAGGAGATTCCTTGGTCCGAACTTCTAACGGCGATGCGCCTTCGCTCCAGCGTCGAATTTTCATATCGACGAGGCTTTTGTGTGGGCATCGTGCTGACCGTTCCGCCTTTTCCTTACGAGAAGTCTCAGGTTGGCGCGGCAACTGCACTACCTGTTTTGATTTCCGACGATGTTGACATGCGCGGGCGATCTCACCTCCACTACTATGAACTCGCGGAGTCCGACGGACAATTGGTGACCGCCGGGGCCTATGGCTGGGCGATGGTTGTAACCGGGACGGGGGCGGATATTGCAATAGCCCGCCACAACGCCAACGCTCTCGCGAGCCGCGTGCTGATTCCGAATCTCCGATATCGGCGCGATATTGGCGAACGTCTGCTCAATGGCGAACTCGCACGGATTGAAGCTTGGGGCATGCTGGGTCCGACTCGCGGTGTTCGCCGGCCTCGGCCGCGAACCAATGCAATGGTCGAGTTTTCGCGCCGCCGTGCTTTCGTTCCGCACTCCAGAGAAAAGCAATGGACATTGTAACAATAACTGGTTGGGCGGCTGCCGCTTTATCGACGGCAAGCTTTGCGCCGCAAGCATGGCGCATAATTCATACTCGTGACACTAAGGCGATTTCCCTCGGCGCGTATCTGCTGACCGTCGGCGGTTTCGCCCTTTGGACGTTGTTCGGGTGGCTAAGGCAGGAGTGGCCGCTGATCGCTCCCAATGCAATTTGTTTGACGTTGTCCTCGTTCATTCTCTTAATGAAGTGTCTCTCTCAGGGATCTAAGGACATCGTTGCAGACGCTATTGATCCTATCAACGACCCATGAGAGTCCCTCGCGACTTTCGCTTCTCATAGAGATAAGGAAACAAGCGTGGGTTTAGCCGATTAGAAAGAAATGCACCTACGCGATGGAAGCGCGTCCGGAGATCTACTAGCGGTTGATACGCCCGACGGCGCGGACGTCGCGACAGGCGATCGGCGGCGTTGGTTGGGTTTGCGGCGCGGATCGCCTGTCGCGGCGAGATTGGCCGCATGTTGCGCCGGCGTCACGTAACGCCACTTTTTCAGGGGCGGTTCAGTCCCTTGCGCCGGACACGAATGTTATACTATAACACCATCATGTCGGACACCGCGCCCGCCCCTGCTCCCTCATGCGCCGCGATGCGCGAAAATGCGCGCGAGCGCGTCGCCGATGCGCGTCTTCGCTCGCCGCCGGCGCTGCATATGTCGGCCTGGGGCCGGCTGGCTGTGGTCGCTCCCGTCGCGATCCTGCTGTGGATCGGCGTGTTCTGGGCGCTCAATTGACCCCGCGCGACGCGCCAAAAATCATACTCGAAAACGTGACGCTTGGCTATGACCGGCGGCCCGCCGTGCATCATGTTTCCGGCGAGATCGCGCCCGGCGACCTGCTCGCCGTCTGCGGCCCCAATGGCGGCGGAAAATCCACTTTGCTCAAAGGCTTGGCCGGTCTCATCGCGCCGATGGGGGGCAGGATTTCACGTGGCGGCGCGAAGGCCGGGGACTTCGCCCATCTGCCGCAGGCGGCCGAGATCGACCGGACATTTCCCATTTGCGTTCAAGACTTTATCGCGCTCGGCGGGCTGCGCCGAAAAGGGCTTTTTTCGGCGCTGGGCGCGGACGAGGACGCGCGCGTCGCTAAAGCCATTGACGCCGTTGGGCTTTCTGGGTTCGAGGCGCGCGGCCTGGAAACGCTTTCCGGTGGGCAGATGCAGCGGGCGCTGTTCGCGCGGCTCGTCGTCGAGGACTGCGCCGTCATCTTGCTGGATGAGCCGTTCGGGGCCATCGACGCCGCTACGACATTGGATTTATTGGCTTTAATCGCCATGTGGCGCGCGGAAGGCCGTACGGTGATCGCCGCGTTGCACGAGTTCGACATCGTGCGCCAGGCCTTTCCGAAAACGCTGCTGCTGGCGCGCGAAGCCATATTTTGGGGCGACACGGCGCAAGCGCTCTCGCCCGAAAACCTCAAGAAAGCCAAGGACATGGCCGCGGCTTACGACGCCAGGGCGCGGCTCTGCGAGCGAGACGAAGCGGAGCATGCCGATGCTGTATGACCTCCTGGCGGCGCCCTTCGTCGATTACCAATTCATGCGCCGCGCGCTGGTCGGCGCGCTGGCGCTGGCGCTGGCGGGCAGTCCGCTCGGGGTGTTTCTGGTGCTGCGGCGCATGTCGTTGGCCGGCGACGCCCTGTCGCATGCGATCCTGCCGGGCGCCGCGATGGGCTATCTCGTCGCGGGCCTGTCGCTGCCGGCCATGACGCTGGGCGGACTGGCGGCGGGGCTGGTGGTGGCGCTCGCCTCGGGCGCCGCAGCGCGCTTTTCGGCGCTGCGCGAGGACGCCTCGCTCGCCGCCTTTTATCTTGTATCGCTGGCGCTTGGCGTCACCATCGTCTCGCTGAAAGGTTCGAATGTCGATCTGCTGCATGTGCTGTTCGGCTCGGCCCTGGCGCTCGACGACGCGACGCTGCTGCTGCTCGCCGGCGTCTCGACGCTGACGTTGTTTTGCCTCGCTATTTTCCATCGCGCGCTGGTCGCCGACACGCTCGACCCCGTGTTTTTGCGCCGCGCCAGTCGGTTCGGCGAGTTCGTCCCGTTTTTGTTTTTGGGGCTGGTGGTGCTCAATCTCGTCGCCGGCTTTCACGCGCTGGGCACGCTGATGGCGGTGGGGCTGATCATGCTGCCCGCCGCCGCCGCGAAGCTGTGGACGCGCGATCTTTCCGCCGCGCTGCCGCTCGCCGGCTGCCTCGGCGCGCTGGCGAGCTATGTCGGTTTGGCGCTGTCGTTTTATTCCGGCGCGCCAGCGGGGCCGGCGATCATTCTGGCCGCGGGCGTCGTGTATTTCGTGTCGCTGTGCTTTGGTCGCGCCGGCGGGCTGATCCGCAACTTGCGCCCGCGCCGGCATTTCGAGGGGTAGCGATGATTTGTAAAGCCGAATCTGGGGGCGCATCCCTTCTCCCACTTGTGGGAGAAGGCGCCATGCGGAGCATGACAGATGAGGGACGTTACGACCGGGTTGGAACTTCCCGCGGACCCTCATCCGACCCTTGCTACGCAAGGGCTGCGTTCTCCCACAAGTGGGAGAAGGGAGCGCCCTTATTGTTTTTATTGTTGAATTTGGCGGCGCTCGTGCTTTCCCTCTCCCCCGCGCTCGCCCAATCCCCTCCCCTGCCAGTCGTCGCGAGTTTCTCAATTCTCGGCGATTTCGTGCGCGAGGTCGGCGGGAACGCCGTCGATGTTTCCACCATCGTCGGTCCCAATGGCGACGCCCATGTCTATGAGCCGACGCCCGCCGACGGGCGCAAGCTCGCGCGCGCGCGGCTGGTTTTTGTCAACGGGCTGGGGTTCGAGGGCTGGATCGACCGGCTTATCGCCGCCTCTAAAACCAAAGCGAAAATCGTCACGGTCAGCGCCGGCGTCGCGCCGCGCCAGGGCGAGCAAGGGCTCGACCCGCATGCCTGGCAGGATGTCGCCAACGCCCGCCGTTACGTCGAGAACATCCGCGACGCGCTTGTCACCGCCGACCCCGAACGCGCCGCGCTGTACCAAGCCAATGCGACCGCCTATCTCGCCAAGCTCGACGCGCTCGACCGCGAAATCACGACAGCGCTGGAGACCATCCCACCCGCGCGTCGAAGAATCATTTCGACCCACGACGCCTTCGCCTATTTTAGCGCCCGCTATGGGTTGGACTTTATCGCGCCGCAGGGCGTTTCCACCGAGGCGGAGGCGAGCGCCCGCGACATCGCCCGCATCATCGACGCGGTGAAGCGCGAAAAGGTCGCGGCGGTGTTTTTGGAGAACATCGCCGATCCGCGCCTCGCCCAAAGCATCGCCGCGCAAACCGGCGCGAAGATCGGCGGCACGCTCTATTCCGACGCGCTGTCCGATGCGAAAGGACCGGCGCCTAACTATATCGAGATGGTCCGGCATAATGTAAAAGAGCTGACAGAAGCGTTGGGCGTTAGACAGTAACGCGGCGGCCTCCCTTCTCCCACTTGTGGGATAAGGTGTCATGCGGAGCATGACGGATGAGGGTCGCCGGGAAGTTTCAACCAAGTCACGGCGCCCCTCATCCGACCCTTGCTACGCAAGGGCCACCTTCTCCCGTAAACGGGAGTAAGGAAGGAACGCGCGAGGAGAGAATCTTTGACCGACAAAATTCCCGTCACCGTCATCACCGGCTATCTCGGCGCCGGCAAGACGACGCTGTTGAACCGCATCCTCACCGAACAGCACGGCCGCCGCTACGCGGTGATCGTCAACGAGTTCGGCGAAATCGGCATCGACAATGATCTCGTCGTCGGCGCCGACGAGGAAATCTTCGAGATGAACAACGGCTGCATCTGCTGCACCGTGCGCGGCGATCTGATCCGCATCATCGAGGGGCTGATGCGCCGACGCGGCAGATTCGACGCGATCATCGTCGAGACCACCGGCCTCGCCGATCCAGCGCCCGTCGCGCAGACCTTTTTCGTCGACGCCGACGTGAAGGACGCCGCAAGGCTCGACGCGGTGGTGACGGTGGCCGACGCAAAATGGCTGCTGGACCGCTTGAAGGACGCGCCGGAAGCCAAGAATCAAATCGCCTTCGCCGATGTGATCGTGCTCAACAAGACCGATCTCGTGTCGCCCGCCGAACTCGCCGAGGTCGAGGCGCGCATCAGGGGGATTAACCCCTATGCGAGGCTGCATCGCGCGATAAAGGCGGAGGTGCCGCTAAAGGCCGTGCTGGAGCAGAACGCCTTCGATCTCGAGCGTATTCTGGAGATCGAGCCGAATTTTCTTCACGCCGAAGAGCATGATCACGCGCACGACGACCACGATCACCATCACACCCATCACGACCACCATCACGGCCACGAGCACAATCAGGGCGTCAATCACGCCCCCGGACATGGCCACGATCATCACGATCATCACGGCCACGAGGAACACGCGCCGCTCAAGGCCTATCACGACGAAGACATGCAGTCGGTGGCGATCCGGCACGAGGGCGAGGTCGATCCGGCGCGCTTCGTGCCCTGGCTCAACGAGCTGACCCAGCGCGACGGGCCGGACATTCTGCGCTGCAAGGGCATCATCGCTTTCAAGGGCGAGCCGCGCCGCTTCGTGTTCCAGGGCGTGCACATGATTCTCGACGGTGATCTGCAACGCGACTGGCGCGAGGATGAACAGCGCGGTTCAAGGCTGGTGTTTATCGGCCGCAAGCTCAAGGAAGCCGAAATCCGCGAAGGCTTCGCCAAGACGGTGGCTTGAGAGGGGCCGAGGGGCGCTCCGCGCCCCCCCGGACCCCGCTATCACCAGAATTTAAACAACGACAGCACGCCTTTTTTCAACAGCTTGGCGTCCAACGCGCGCAGTTCCTCATAGGCGGCGCGGGCGTTGGCGCGCAGCTCCAGCAATTTTTCGTCCGGCACGTCGAAATCGATGACAGCGGCCTTGATTTCGCGGCGCGCGGCGTCGAGCCTGTCTTGCGCGAAAGTGACTATGGGGTTCCGACTCATGGTCTCTCCTCTTCAAATGCGACCTTGGGCCGACTTTAAGCGCCGGCGCCTTTTGGCGTGCGGCCTCGCGCTTCGCCCCCGCGCGGCGCGGCCGCCGGGGGGGCGCGCCGCGCCAAGCGACAGGAGCATTACACCAAACCCGCGAGAAACGGGAGGGAGGGCGGTTTTGTAAACCGAGATAAGGTTACATCCTTGGCGGCGCGGCCCGCGCCGATCCCCGCAGGGGGCGCGGAGAGCGGACATCGCTCCTCGCCCCAGTGCACCCTAGCCTTCCGGTCCATCGCTCGATACCGGCTCAATAATGGCGCCGGTGGCGCCGGTGGTGGCGGCCTCCGCGAACGCCCCAGCTTGAAGCGATCGCCGGTCCAGCCGTCGCGCCGACCACGCCGCCCGCGACGAGGCCCACGGGACCGGCGACGACCAGGCCAGATGTGGCGCCGAGGGCGCCGTCAAGAGTTCTCTCCGGGGTGCAAGCCGTCAGGGCGGCGCCAATGGCGACGAGGGCCACGACGAGGGGAATGCTTTTCATAATTACTCCAGTGTTGATTCTCGCGACGGAGCGAGGCGGAAGCGAGGCGTTAAGCGGCGAGCGAGTCGAATTTGTGGCCCGAAGGATCGGGAAGGCCGCCGCGCGGCAAGGGGTCGAACTGGACGCGCTGGCGAAGATCGGCTGTCAACTCGACGGTGAGCGCGAGGCGACATATATCACGGTCACGAGCGCGTCCACGCAGGGCCCGAATGGGTGGGCGTGAATGCTCCGCCCGCGGCGGAGCGGCAGTCGTCCGGCGATCGCCGTGGAGGACTCAAAAAATGCCAAAAGGTCTTCTGAAAATAATGCTGATGGGTTCGATCGGACTGTTTCTTGGCGCCGCGATCGCTGGCTACGTCTTTAGCATGTGACGCGGCCCGCTCTTGCGTCCATGAATCGCCAGGCGCCGCGGTTCCTTGAGCAAGCGAACGGTCGCGCAATAATCAGAGGCGATCGCCCCGCGCGCATTGTTTTGCGCGCTGCCCGAAAATGTCCCACGACCCGCCGCCTCAGGCGCAACAAAGCGAGAACTTTTTAGCCCATGGGTGGGCCCCCGGCGCGAAGCGGCCCGTCCCCATATAAACGGGCGGGCCACTGGCGGGTTTAAACGGGAGCGTCTCTTTCAAAGGCAGTTGTCCCGCAGGATTTCAGCTATTTTAACGCCATAATTTGTAGTCCCCTGGAGTTGAATCCTAAAAACCTCGTCTGGCTCCACTGTAAACGGACCGTTTGGACCGAGAAGCGTCACTTTCCTGATAGGCGTCCACGATCCATCGGAATTCAGCCGAAAGTCGCGGCATGAAATACCCACTTGCCTGGGACTTGGATTATCCCTGAGCCGCGGTTGGGCCACCGCGGCGGTCGCCGCTAGCAATAGACCTACGATCAGAAGCGCGTTTCCGATTTTCATTTTGGCGGCTCCTTCAGTGGTTGCTCGAAAGCCCCCGCGAGCGACTGCCGACATCCGATGAATGACGCCTTGGGCCGGCCTCGCCGCCCCCCTAGTGATCGAAAATCATGCGCCAAATCGGCGCCGACCGGTCTACGAGGGGCGCGGCCAACTCTCGGCGCGTCCCCGCGAGACGCGGCGCCGAAAAAATATTTGTCGCGGCGGCCGTCGTTATCAAGAGACGCGACGACGGCGCATCCGCCGCCTCCCGCCATCGCTCGCGGATTGTGAAAGCCTTGGAGGGAATCGAAGCCCGGTACAAGGATTCGCGGTTATTGCCGATCAACGCTCTTAGAATGAGGCTCTGACAAAAAACTCCTCGCCTCCGTCGCAGGTGACTTTGCCGACGAGCCCGTGGGTTATCGCCCCTCCGGCGGTCGGGATATGACCAGTCCAAACACAATCTTTTTTGTTATCGGTTCTTTTTGACATAGTTATCGTATATATGCCTTCATTTAAGGAGCCATCAACGTCATATGACAGCATATTCCCATTATCGAACTGCATGCTTGCGGTACCGGATATTTTGTTATTGTCTATCGTTAGTGTCCACGTGCCTTGGCTTCCTGTAATACCGGACGTTCCTACCTCCGTTACATACCAAAGTTTGCCTGCCGCTAGGGCTGGCGCGCTCATGGCGACAAGGATTGTGGCGGCGTTCAGAGCGCGTTT
This sequence comes from Methylocystaceae bacterium, assembly GCA_003152255.1. The sequence continues at coordinate 8,728 of PLZT01000287.1, forward strand.
TATCATCTTGTCCCCCACTTCGATGAATCGAGTGATCCTCGATGCATATGGAGTAGGGAGCGCGCTTGGCTAGCGAGGCGACGGCCCAAGAGCCTAGCCGGCGAAGCTCTGACGAATCGCCGACGGCGCTTCCCGCCATTGCCCGCGAATTTTTGATTTTCTGGAGGCCTCGGAGGGAATCGAACCACCGTACAAGGATTTGCAGTCCTCGTTTTTTATGCGCAACTATTTGTTTTTATTTCATTTAATATTTTCATGTCGCATCTGTGTCGCGTTTAGCCTAGAAGCTCCTTCTCGGCCGCAGCCAACTCCGAATGTTCGTCAGGGTTCGGAAACCAATGCCCGTAAACGTCCATCGTCATAGAGACACTAGCATGACCGAGTCTGACTTGCGCCGCCTTGGCCGATAAGCCCAAGCCGCCGTCCTTGCGTGAATTGATGAGCCACGAGGCGAAGAAGTGCCGGGCGGCGTGAAGCCCAGGATAGCGGGCCTTGTTGCCAGACGAGTCAGTCACCCCCGCCTCTATCTGGGCGCGCTGCCAACCGTAAACCGCCAAATCAGTGTGTCCTATTGGCCGCCCGTTGGCTGTCGGAAAGGCAAGGTCGAGGTCGCCCTTCTGACAGACAAGCTTCCACTCTCGAAGCGCATTCGCGACGATCGGGGGCATAGGCACGGCCCTCTCCCCAGCCGCCGACTTAGGGGGGCCGAATTGCATGTATTGGTCGACGCGCTGGCGCACGTGAATGACGCCCTTCTTTAGGTCGATGTCTCGCCAGCGAAGGCCGCGAAGCTCGGACGAGCGCAGGCCACTGAAGATGAGCGTCAAAAGGATTGGTCTCCAGCGGTCATGCAGCCCGTCCACGATTGCCTTAACCTCGGCGCGCGTCGGCACGTCCACGCCGACCTTGAGCTTTCCCTTCTGGCGCTTATGGGCTTGCGCCTCGGTTCCCCTTTTTCGACCCGCGCGCATCTGCCGAGCAGCGTTGACGGCGACAAGTCCTCGCTCGCGCGCATCCTCGATCAGAGAAGCAAGGCTGGTGAGGATCTTTCGAATCATCGGAGCGGACCGAGGTGGGGCTCCATCGTCGCCCCGGCGCAGCCTGTCTTCTAGGTCGCGAACGAGGGGTGCCGAAACTTGCGAGAGCTTCACGGCGCCGATGAAAGGGACAATGTGGAAGCGCACATGGCGCGCATAGGCGTCAACCGTGCTGCGCTCCAATCCCCTGCCCCGGCACGACTCAAGCCAGAGGGCGGCCGCCTCGCTGACGGTTAGGCTTACCGAGTCTGGAGTGTGGACGCCCGCCCTGACCTCGACCTTAGCTTGAGCCTGAAACGCGTCGGCTTCCTTTTTCCGATCGAACGTCTTGATATGCCTGGCACCGGCTTGGTCGACATAATCGACGATCCAGGCCTGTTTCTCGAGTCCCTTGGCGGTTTTCCAAGTGCGCTTGCGGATCGACATGGCTTTCCTCTAAGACGAAGGAACCCTGTCGCGCGGGAGTCCGCAGGTCAAGCGCCGGTCTGCAATCCAACGGCGTCGCCGGCGCCTGGGTGACGTGCGGCAATCAAAATTGCGCGGCTTCATTCCAAACCGCATCAGTAGGTAGATTCCGGCGCTTGCCGGCGTGCGCTTCGGGAGTATCTCTTCGAATGACGAAAGTGCGCGGCGGGTTTTCGGAAATAGTCCGTCACACCGTTAATTGCGTCTAGTTGGAACCTTCGAGGAAAATCGAATGAAAAAACTGACATTAGCAACCGCCGTCTTGTCAGCTTGTCTCTGGGCTCCTTCGGTTGGGATCGCATCTCAAACTTCCCGAGCAATCATTCTCGCGCAAATGCCCAACATTGAGATTGGGCCTGACGGAGTTAGAGTCGGTCGAGATCGGGATGACGATCGTATGCGCGATGAAGACCGTGATCGCGATCATGATCGTATGCGGCGTCGAGATCGAGAACGGGACGAAGACCGTCAATAGGGTCGGTTCGCCGAAAGTTGTCGATTAAGGATCGTCGGAAGCGTCGCTATTGCCGCAACATAAACATCCGAGAACGGCCCGTCGCTACATCCGCGCTCGAGCCGCCTCGTCTGCTCGGCGTCCGGCTCCAACGCGTCGACGTGTCGCCGGACTGGCGCGGGCATAGGGCGGCAGAATGGGACGGCGGCGCGGGTGCTTAGAATGTCACACGCTGGTTGCATCTCCGTAATATGCTTGACGCAAAGCAGGAGGTCTCGATGGTTTACGTATTCGAGTTTTTCGCAGTCGAACCAGATGGCAATCGTCTCCTACTCGAAATCACAAAACATCGTGCCAAGACTAAGGATTTGGCGGATGCCCATGGGCAATCGATGATGCACAACATCCTCTTTGGAGATCAAAAGGCCACAGTGTGCATAATCAAAGATCAGACTGGAAACACTCTCGGCGAGGTCCGCGCGGGCGAGGTGCTTGTGGCGGCCTAAGTCCGCGCCGCCGACGTGGTCGACAACGCCGAAAAGTCATGCGGGCCGCCACGGCTGCTCGCGTCGTCCCTTTGGGATTTTAGTCGCAAAAACGGCCCGCCTGTTCATCCGAGGTCGGGCCGCTTCGTGGCGTCGGGTTGTGCAACCGTTCGCTTGCTCAAAGAATAGGCGAGGCAAATCAGGGGCGCAAGACTTCTGCTCATTTTTGAGCGAAAGCGGCGGGCAAGAGGTTCATCCTCGCGCGCGCGGACATCTTCACCCAAAACCCGGCAAATTTGCCGACTTATCTTCGGGGTTCATCCGCGCGCACCTCTCCAAACGCCCGCGCGAGCAGCCTATTCATGTAATGCAACTGTTCGCCGAAAAGTCCGAGCCGATTATCGCGGACGCCAGCGCGGGCGCGGGAGACCAATGCGCGATCATCATCCGTGAGTTCCAGCGCCTCGATTCGCTCAAGCCAAGCGAGATGATTGCGATTAAGATCGTCCCACTGCGGCGGTTCTTGCCCGGCCTTAACTCGCTTGATGCGTGCTCTTTCAGCTTGTTTTGCTTGCTTTTGATCCTCTTTTTCTACCCGAAGCCGCTCCATCAAGGCGTCGTGCTCACGTGCCATTGCCTCGCGCTCGGCCTGCCGCTTTTCCGATTGCTCGGTAGACCGGCGAAGCATCTCCTCCATGTCCCGAAGCTCTTCCTCGCGCTGAGCCGGAGTCATAGCGGTCCACTGCCGCACCCATTCATCCGCGTCTGAATCAAAAGTAGTGTGTGGCTTGGCGACAAGGGTGCCAGCTTCGATTGCGGCCCGTGAAAATTCCATGCCGAGTTCAGCCGCGATCTTTTGGCCGAAGCGAAGGCAGTTGGCGCGCTCGCCCTCCGTCGCGGCGGCGTCGTCAAATAAGGCGATTAGTTTTGCTAGTTTTGAGAGACGAGGATCTGCCCCGGTCATCGTCGCAAATCCGGCGGCAACAGGCGCTCGGCGACCGTCATCAAACCGCCCGCCAGCTTCATGACGATGCGCGCGAGCCTGATGCGCCAGGTGCGAACAATGAGCGCGCCCAAGCCGAGTTGAGAGATGTCCGTGGCCATGGTCACACCTCCTCCTTCTCGCTGTCCGCGTTTTCTTTGTAAAAGACATATCTCGCCGCGCTCGCATGATCCGCAGCCATGCTCGCCAGCTCTGTCAGCGCCTCCGCGTCCCGCCTGTCCCCGGTGGGAAAGTCAGGGGAGATCGCCAACGCCCAGACCGCGCGGGATAGCCGAGCGGCGGTATTCAGATGCTCTTCCAGGCTTTCGAGATGATCGGCGCGGCAGGGATGGTGGAGCATTCTGGCGTCGTCAACATCATAAGTGTCCATGGTCATGCCTCCGCCTCTGTCTTTTTGCAGCTATCCCAATACGCCGAGATGCGGCGCGCTTCCTTTGCGCCAGCGCCAGCGGCAAACGAGACCATCTGAAGGAACCCGACCTCGACGCCAGTGAACGCGCGCGGCATGTCCTTAACGATCAATTGCAAATGGCCCCCGCCCTCGACAGCGGCCTCTTCAAAGGCGAGATATTCGAGCGCGAGGCGGACGCCGGTATCGCAATCTTGGGTATAGTCGCCGGTCGCCGTGACATTCCAAAAGCAACGGCCGGATTGATCGCCTATTGGTTTTGGCAGCGTCTTACCGTCGCGGCTGGCGACAAATGACAGGCCAGCGACGCTCGGGAGTTTGGCCGATGCTGATTTCTTCGCCATAGTCAGGCCCTCCTGTTCGCGGCGGCCGAGTAGCGGTGAAGCCGCGCGGCCTTATCAGGGTTGAGATGGAAGTCCGCCGCAGCGGCGATGCTCTTGAAGGCTTCCGACGTTTGACCAGGCCGGACGCATTCGATCTCGATTTCCTCGGCGAGCAAGTAGCGAAGCTTTTCGAGAAACTCCGCATCGTCGGCGCATAGCGATTCCGCCACGCCATCCAACGCGTCGAGGTCGTCATAATTGTCGTCGGCGTTGCGGTCAGGCGCGGCCTTGGCGGCCATGTGATTGGTGACGGCTTCGCGAAAGGACAGCCGGGGGATTTCCTTTTTTCTCGCCATGGTTACGCCTCCCCACGATCGTCGGCGCCGGCGGGAATGAAGGATCGAAGCAGGGCCTCGAGATATTCGCCCTCGCCCTCGTCGCGAATAAGCGGGGTTTGCAGGATGTATTCCGCTCGAATTCTCGCTTCCTCAATGGTTTTGCATTGATAAGAGCACAAGGCTGTAGCGGCCTCGGTCTCGGCGTCGTTTGTTGCTTCCCAGCGCCGCTGGACTTCCGCAAGGCCAAAGG
>PLZT01000250.1 GCA_003152255.1 Methylocystaceae bacterium
TGCCGGTTTCTACCGGCGCACCGCAAGTCTTGTTTTGCGCGCGGCGCCCAGACGACGGCCCTAACCGCCATCACGTTCCGCGCGAGCTTCCCGGATCAAATCGTCGACCGCGAGCGGCGCTCCGAGACCCGCATCTAGCTCCGCCACGCCCGCGTCGATTTCGTCGCGCAACCTAGACAGGGTTTCAACGCGATCGAGCAATTCGCGCGCGATCATCTCTTGCGCGGCTTCTGGTAGCGCCGCCACTTTGGATAGAGCTATGTCGAGTGTCTTGCTCATAGGGGCAGAATAACACAAGGCTCCGGGGCGCCAAGCGACAACGCGATAACTGACGCGGCGGCGATTTCGACCTATGCCGCGCTACCGCGGCATAACCGCCCAATAATCCAAATCCAGCAGCACCGCTGGGTCCGGCTTGCCGTCGGCGCCGGTGAGCGGGAACTCGGCGCAGGGCTTGTCCTTTGTCGCGACGAGCCGCAGGCGCAGCGCGCCGATGTCGCTTCGGCCGGGAATCTCCGCCTTGTCGAGCACTTCGCTCCAGGCGAACAGCGTGCCGCCGGCGAACAGCGGATTGACATGGCGCCCGCCGTTGATCGCCGCGATGTGGAAGGCGTTGGCGAGCCCGTTGAAGGACAGCGCGCGGGCGAGCGAGATCACATGGCCGCCGTAAATGATGCGTTTTCCGAACCGCCCCTGCGCTTCGTAAAATTGGTTGAAATGGACTTTCGAGTTGTTCTGATAGAGGCGCGTCGCCAGCTGATGCTCCGCCTCCTCGACGGTCATGCCGTCGATATGGTCGATCTTCTCGCCTTTTTCGTAATCGCCCCAGACATAGGGCGAGCCGGCCAGCACTCTGTCATAGGCCGCGACGTTTAGCGCCGGCACGGCCTTGCCGAGATCGGCGGGCGCGACGGATTTTGGCAGATCGGGCACGACTTCGGGGCCGACGGGCGCGTCTTTGTCGCGCTTCTTGACCATCACCCAGCGGGCGTAATCGAGCACGACCTCCCCGTTCTGATTCGTGCCGGTCGAGCGCACATAAACGACGCCAGTCTCCTTATTGGAGTTTTCCTTGAGGCCGATCACTTCCGATGTCGCGGTCAGCGTGTCTCCGGGATAGACGGGCGCGAGAAATTTGAAATCCGCGTAGCCGAGATTGGCGATGGCGTTGAGCGACACATCGGGAACAGTTTTGCCCAGCACGAAATGGAACACCAGAATATCGTCGATCGGCGCTTCCTTATAGCCGATCGCCTGCGCGAAGGCGCGCGAGGACTGCACCGCGAATCGCGGCAAATACAGCGCGGTGTAAAAGGCCGAATCGCCGGTCGTGACCGTGCGCGGCGTCGCGTGGCGGATAATCTGGCCGAGCGAAAAATCCTCGAAGAAATTGCCGATGTTCGACTTCGTTTTGGTCATGGGTTCAGCCGTTGCTCATTTGGCGGTTTGCGCCAGCCGCCGGGCCAGCGCGTCTATGATGCGGGCGGAATCGCCCGAAACGAAAAGTTTTTTCACGCGGCTCGCGTGGCCGGCGACAATCGCGACGGCGCTTTTGGGCGTCTCCAGCGTTTTCGCCACGAGTTGCTCCAGCGCCGCATTAGCGCGTCCGTCCTCGGGAGCCGCGCGCACACGCGCCTTGAGCACGCATCGCCCGTCGGCCAGGGTCTCCAGCCCCTCGATCGCATCGCGCCCGCCCTTGGGCGTCAGCCGCAGCCATAGGACGACGCCGCCCTCTTCCGCGCGCCACGCCGCGCCGGGGTCAGGTTCAGCCAAAGCTATGCGCGATGGCGCTGCGCACGAACTGCAAGCCCAGCAACACGATCATCGGCGAAAAATCCAGCCCGCCCATGGTCGGCAAGACTCTGCGGATCGGCTCATAGAGCGGCTCCGTGAGCGCCGCGAGGGCGCGCCTTATCGAATAGACCGCTTGGGAACGCGTATTGATTACGTCGAAGGCGATGAGCCACGATATGACGAAGGAAGCTATGACCACCCACCAATAGAGATCGATGACTGTGAGAATGAGCTCTAGCACTGCATAGCGCATTTTTTGGTTCCCAGCGTTGACGGTATGGAGACTTGTCTATCCTCACGGCGTCCGCGCCGCAATCCTTCGCGGGCGCGGTCTTCTGCCCGGGCGCGACGGGCGCGCGGGAAAGGGATCGCGGCGCGAGAAGCAATTGACAGCGCGGAGTCCGCCGTGTAGTCACCGCGTCGGGCCGGGGCTGTAGCTCAGATGGGAGAGCGCTGCAATCGCACTGCAGAGGTCCGGGGTTCGATTCCCCGCAGCTCCACCAAGTATCCCATTGAAAATAATGGAAATAGCGGACAGCTTGTCACTTCCTGGCGTGGCGCTTTTGCGCCGGGGTAGCACCGGGGAAGCACGCGAGACGTTGCGCCGCGAGTGCCCTGCCCCGCCCACAATCGCCGGCCCGCAATCCCAAGGCGTCGCCGGCGCGTGGGTGACGTGCTGCAATCAAAATTGCGCGGCTTCATTCCAAACCGCATCAGTAGGTAGATTCCGGCGCTTGCCGGCGTGCGCTTCGGGACTATCTCTTTGAGTGACGAAAAGGCGCGAAGGGTTTTCGGAAATAGCCCGTTACACCGTTAATTGCGTCTAGTTGGAACCTTCGAGGAAAGTCGAATGAAAAAACTGACATTAGCAACCGCCGTCTTGTCAGCTTGTCTCTGGGCGCCTTCGGTTGGGATCGCATCTCAAACTTCCCGAGCAATCATTCTCGCGCAAATGCCCAACATTGAGATTGGGCCTGACGGAGTTAGAGTCGGTCGAGATCGGGATGACGATCGTATGCGCGATGAAGACCGTGAAAGTGATCGTGATCGTATGCGGCGTCGAGATCGAGAACGGGACGAAGACCGTCAATAGGGTCGGTTCGCCGAAAGTTGTCGATTAAGGATCGTCGGAAGCGTCGCTATTGCCGCAACATAAACATCCGAGAACGGCCCGCCTGTTCATCCGAGGTCGGGCCGTCCGTGGCGTCTGGTTGTGCAACCGTCCGCTTACTCAAAGAATAGGCGAGGTGATTCGCTGGCGCAAGAGCGGGCGTTCGCGCGCAGTCTTCGGCTTCGCCCATTGGTTCAGGTGACGGGAGCACTTGCGGTGATTACGCATTTTTATTTCGTGGATGCTTTTTAAGCCATTCCTGCGATCCATCGGGCATCCAACTTACCACATCCGATAAAGAACGAAATCCATTTACCTGCTCTTCCGTCCCGTCCGGCCATGCAACTATGACCATCCATCCCGCGCTATCCTTGCGTTGGTGAGGCGTCATGGTCGGCGAGGAATCTCTTTCCATGCGAGCAATATGGCATCATGAGCCAGCGGGTTCTAGGGCGGTCACGCATTGCCTTATTCAACCCGACCACTACCTCGCGCGCTCCTGGCGGCATCTCTTTTTGTCGTGGGTGATAGACGGTCACGCCGCCAAGCGCCGACCGGCGCGCACCCGTTGCTCCCGCGCCTTGGCCCACGCGAACGATAGGCAACGGCCGAAGCTCCAGCCATAGCGCCGCATGAGCCGGAACTGGCGATGCGCCTCGGTCATGACAGCGCGGCGATCAAGGCGGCCGCCGGGCGTTACGAGCGAGGTCATCGTCGCAAGTCCTCCGGGAGAAGGCGCTCGGCGATCGTCATCAAGCCGCCCGCCGCCTTCGTGACGATCCGCGCGAGCTTGATGCGCCAAGCGCGAACAATGAGCGCGCCCAAGCCGAGGCGAGAGATATCCGTCGTCATGATCATGCCTCCGCCTTCGCGCTGGCCGCGCTGGCGATCGCGTCAATGTCGCGACAGACCGATTGCGCCAGATTGGCGAATGAACCCAGCCCGTCGTTAGAATGGTCGACGTCACGCTCTAACGCTATCTGTGCCGCGCGAGCTTTCACTTTGAGTTCATCAATCGTCCGCGCGGGGATTGCATCGATCTTCTCGCGCAATGACCAGTTCCGGTTGTAGCGGGTTTCTTCGTCGTCGTGGTCATCGTCGCGGATTTGCAGCGCGTGAACCTCCTCCAATTCCCGCAATAGATCGTGAAGCGTTTCCGGCGCCATGTTCAATCCCGGCTTTCCGGGGAGCTCGCCAGCGGCGCTAATGTCGCGGGCAATGTCGGCAAGGATCAGGCCAAAGCCGAACTGCGCTTGGTCTCCCAAGGCGTCTTCCGGCAAGACGCACTTGAGAAAGATGACTTTCGCGGCGATTTGCTCAAGACGATCTTGCAGCCCGTGGTCGATGGCCGGCGCGGCGGCCTTGGATTGCTCATCCATGGTCACGCCCTCCCTTCAAAGAAACCGGCGGCGCGGCGGATGGCGTCGGGAAACACGTCTTCCAACAGAGTGTCATTGACCCCGTTCTCCTCGAGGAAGTCGGCGGCGAAGCGCAGCAGGGCGATCGCGCCGGCCGGGCTTTTCAGCTCGGCTTCATAGACCGCGCGCTCGGCGTAGCCCAACACCTCGAATGGCTCGTTTGACTCCGCTTCGTCGTCATCCTCGCCGCCTTCCTCTTTGGCCAGATCAACGGCGGACAGACGAGCCTCCAGAGCGGCGCGCGCGGCTTCAAATTCCGGATCGGGAGACGCAAACTCTTCCTGTTGCTTCGCCCAGCTCCGGCGCAGTTGCGCGATCGTCGCCTCCAATTCGTCCGTGGTCATGTAATGGTTTGATCGGCCGGCGAGATCATTGAGGTGCGACAAATTATAGGCTTTCTCGCCCTTATAGGTGACGAAGGGGATTGTCTCGCTGGTCGCGGCCGGCGTCATTGAAATGGCCTCGTAAGCGGCGAGGGCGCGGCCGTGCTCGGCAAGCGCGATGAACACAGGATCGTCGACGGGAGCCACGCCAGCGAGCGCCGGAAGTCCAACGACAGGCGCCAGTGCGAGGCCAGCGGCAAGGGAACGGCGGGAGATTGGTTGCGTCTTCATGGTCACGCCTCCGGGTTGAAATGAACATCGAGCGCGACCGGAATCGAGCCGTGATCGGCAATATCGAATGGGCGACCTCGAATGAGGCTCTTTTCATAGGCGTGCAGATAGCGCAGCTTCGCCAGCAAGTCCGCGTCGTTTGCGCATGGCATGGCGACAAGATCGGCGAGAGTTCCGTCGGCCGCGCTTACCAGCGCGCCAAATGCATCTTCATTGTCTTCATCATAGCCGGCTTCATAAGTCTCCCACGCGGCCCGGTGACGCTTGATCGCTTGCGCGAGGGCGTCGGACAGCGGGACTGCGGAAATAGCGCCAGCGCGCGTTTCGGCTTGAGCGATGGCGCTGCGGAGGCTGGCGAAGACCACGCCAGCGGAGCCGGCGGCGAGAAAGCGACGGCGGGACTGATCGTCGCCAAGCGGCGCGGCGATGGTGTGGGAAGCATTCGAGCTTTTCATTTGTCATCCTCCATTTGGCAAGCCGGGAGCGTTCGCCGAAATGATGGTTCGGCTGGCGACGCTTGATTTTCCGGCCAACTTGTTTACGCTGTAAACATGGCGCAAGATGTTTACTCTGTCAACAGGTTCCCCAAATGATAACTCCAGTTCAATGCCGGATGGCCCGCGCCGCTCTGGAAATTGGCGTGCGCGATCTCGCTAAGTTGGCGGGCGTCTCGGCGATGACTGTGACCAGATTTGAAAATGGCCATTCGGAAGGCTACCCGGCGACGCTTGAGAAGCTTCGCCGCGCGCTCGAATCCGCCGGCGTCGAGTTCACGAACGGCAACGCGCCAGGCGTCAAGCTGCACAAGGCTGGCGCCAAGGTCGCATCAATCCCGATCGAAGACTTG
>PLZT01000419.1 GCA_003152255.1 Methylocystaceae bacterium
GTGACTTTGCTGTTGGTCGAGTCAATGCTCCCTTCAAGGCGATAGTCGGGTCATTGTCCGCGCGACCTATAGCGATGGCGTAGCGAAACACGGCGGCAATGGTGAAACGCAGATGTTGTGCAGTTTCGTAACGACCCCTTGCTTCCACCTTGCGCAACACCGCAAGTACGTCGGCGGATGATATATCGCGAATAGGGCGATGACCGATGGCGTCGTAGGCGAGTCTAAGGAGCCACTCCACTTTCTCTACGGTCCCTTTGGCTCGATTTTCGCGGATGAGTTTGGCGTGATATTCCATGGCGATGGCTTGAAAGGAGTGGAGCGTCGCCTCCTTCTCCTTCAATTTGGACGCTTGCTTGGCTTGGGAGGGGTCGATCCCTGTCGCCAACAAGCTCTTGGCCTGTTCGCGAACGTCGCGAGCCATTTTGATGGTCAACGCCGGATACGCGCCGATGGATAGAGTCCGTTCGTGTCCACCAAATCGGTATTTTAGCCGCCATAGGCGCGAGCCTGTCGGGGTGACGAAGAGATAGAGGCCGTTTCCGTCGGCTAGCTTGAAGGGGCGGTCCTTCGGCTTGATGTTGCGGATGGCGGTGTCGTTAAGGGGCATGGGCGTTGGGGGGTATCGTCTCAAGGGGCAGCGAGGCTATACCCCTTAATATGCCCCCAAATTCCCCGGATGCAAGCGGAGATGGCCGAACCACGTTGGACAATAAGTCAATGATTTTAAGAAACTAAGTTAGGGATTTCGGACTTGGTCGGATGTCTCTGGATGCCAATGCGGCGTATATGACTTGAACCGAACTTTTTCGGTCCAGCTCGGTTTCGTCTATGCGCCCTTCGGCGTGAACGCGCCGGCGGAGCGCGGAATCATCAGCGCGGTTTGGGCGAGGTTTTGAGCGCTAAAACCTCGTCGTCAATCGCGTGAGCCAGGCGGGCGAGGCCCCGACGAGATCAGCTTCCAAATCCTTGTCGACACCCGCGACGATCAGCGCGCCGAGGACGATCAGCAAAACGCCGAGCGCCTGCTTGACGCGCTTGCCGGCTCCGAGCAATGAATCGCGCCAGCTCGACATCAGCCGCCGCGACAAGGCGCCAAGCAGCAAAAGCGGTAGCGCGGCCCCGAGCCCAAAGACGGCCATGGTCATCGCTACCTGTTGCAAATTTTCGCCGCGCGCCGCCAGCACCGAGGCGGCGCCGAGCGTCGGCCCGACGCAAGGACTCCAGACCGCGCCGAGCACGAGCCCAAGGCCAAACTGGCCCAGCGCGCCCGCCGCCGGATAGCCGCGAAAGGCGCTGTCGATCTTATCGCTCAAGGGTCCGGCGGCGGCGCTGAAACGCTCCTGCAACGGCGGCGCGACGAGGACAATTCCGAAAAGGATCATCAAGCTCGCGGAGCCGAACCTAAACACGGAATCGTCAATCCCGATCGCGAAGCCAATCGTCGCGACAAACAGCCCAATGGCCACGAAGGAGACCGCGACTCCAAGCGCCAATAGGGCCGGCCCGAACCTCTGCCGGGACGCCGCCGCGCCGAGAACCAGCGGCAACAACGGCAATACGCAGGGCGAGAGGATCGACAAGATCCCCGCCAGAAACGCAAGTCCAACGGCGCCGATGCTCATCTTTCCCGGCTCACAAGGCTTTATTGAGCAGCGCGGCGATCGACGCGGGGTCGGTGTCGCCGACGGAGCGGCCCGTCTCGGTCGCGCCTTTGAAAACGATCAATGTGCTTTGCGTCGTCGCCTTGAACTGGCGCACGACGCCCTTCTGGCTGTCGAAATCCACGCGGAAGACTTTTAGCGCGCCGAATTTGGGCGCGCTTTCGAGTTTTTCGAGAATCGGCTGCTGCGCCTTGCAGGTCGGGCACCAGGGAGCGAAAATGTGAACGAGGATCGAGGCGCCGGCGGCCTGCGCCGCGGCGAAGCCCTCCTGCGTGAAAGGCGCGAGCTCGGCGGCGAAGGCCGGAAGGCCCGCAGCGGAAAACAACGCGGCGGCGAGCAGCGTGCGGCGTGTCGGCATGGATGAACTTCTCCTCTTTCGCGCCGCGGCGGCGCGCCTGCGTGAGCGGCGAATATGGCCTCTCGATCTAGTCTTCGCTAAACGCGACGGCGATGTTACATCGAATTCGCCGCGAGCGGAGATAGGTCGATGCGTGAAGCCTATGGAATCATCCTTGCCGGCGGACAGGCGCGACGGCTCGGCGGCGTCGACAAGGCTTTGATCGCCGTTGGCGGCGAGCCAATTTTGGCGCGTCTCGCGCGACGGCTTGGCGGCCAATGCGTTGGCCTCGCGCTCAACGCCAATGGCGATCCCGCGCGTTTCGCGGGGTTTGGCCTGGTGGTCGTCGCGGACGATATCGGGGGCTTCGCTGGCCCGCTCGCCGGCGTTCTCGCCGGGATGGATTATGTCGCCGCGAATTTCGAGCCAATTTCCGAAATCGTCACCGTCCCCGCCGACACGCCCTTCATTCCGCGCGACCTCGTGGCGCGGCTTTCGGAAGCGCGGGCGGCGGCGGCCGCGGACATCGCCGTCGCGAGATCGGGCAAGCGCGATCATCACGCCATCGCGCTATGGCCCGTGACTTTGCGGGGCGAACTGCGGCGCGCGCTGGTGGAGGAGGAATTGCGCAAGGTTGGCGCTTTCATCGAACGATTTAAACACGTCGCGGTGGAGTGGCCGACCGAGCCCCATGATCCGTTTTTCAACGTCAACCGGCCGGAGGATGTGGAGCGCGCCGAGGCGATGGCGGCTCAAACATAGCCCGGATCAATCGCCGCCGTCGCCTCCAACCACGCCGGCGTCGGCAGCTTCTGCTCGCGCAAGAACGCCGGATTGAACAGCTTTGACGCATAGCGTCCGCCGCCGTCGGCGAGCACGGTCACGATGGTGTGGCCCGGACCCAATTCGCGGGCGAGGCGAATGGCGCCCGCGACATTTATACCGGATGAGCCGCCGAGCAGCAGGCCCTCGTTCTGGGCGAGATCGAAGACAATCGGCAGCGCCTCCTCGTCCGTGATCTGGCAGGCGAAATCGACCGGCGCGCCGACGAGATTCTCGGTGACGCGGCCCTGGCCAATCCCTTCGGTGATCGAACTTCCCGACGCCTTCAGCTCGCCGCTGGTGTAATAGGAATAAAGCGCCGCGCCCATCGGGTCGGCGAGGCCGATCTTAATGTTCTGGTTGCGCGCCTTGAGCGCCAGTCCGACGCCGGCGAGCGTGCCGCCCGTGCCGCAAGCGCAGATGAAGCCGTCGACGTCGCCGGCGAGTTCGTCGTAAATCTCGGGGCCGGTCGTCTCGATATGCGCTTCGCGATTGGCGAGATTGTCGAACTGATTGGCCCAAATCGCGCCTTCGGCGCGCTCTCCCGCCAATCGGTCGGCGAGGCGCCCCGAAAGCTTCACGTAATTATTGGGATTGGCGTAGGGGACGGCGGGCACTTCGACCAGCCGCGCGCCTTGCAGGCGCAATGTGTCTTTCTTCTCTTGCGACTGCGTTTCCGGAATGACGATGACGCTCGAAAAGCCCAGCGCATTGGCGACCAGGGCGAGGCCAATGCCGGTGTTCCCCGCGGTGCCCTCGACGATCACCCCACCGGGCGCAAGCGTTCCCCGCGCGATCGCGTCGCGAACGATATAGAGCGCGGCCCGGTCCTTCACCGAGCCGCCGGGATTCATGAATTCCGCCTTGCCGAGAATGCGGCAGCCCGTCGCTTTCGACGCCGCGCGCAATTCGATCAACGGAGTCTTGCCGATGGCGTCGATCACATTGGCGGCTATGGTCATGCGGAATCCTCGAACTGGGGCGGCGGTTGGAGTGAATAAGCAATCATCGTTCCTGATCCTATCGCTTTAAGCGGTCTCGCCGGTTCTTTCAAAGCGGAATGTGACGGAGTGGCGGGCGCTTTCGCCCGGCGGCAGCAGCCGCATCGAAGGCTTTTCCGCCAGTTCGCCGAAGAAATCCTCCGGGTCGCCGTGGCCGGTCCAGGGCTCGATGCAAAGATAAGGCGCCGGCGGCAGCGACCAGAAGGCGATATGTGGGAAATCCTCGAGCTCCACGACAAGGCGCGCGCCCGCGCCATTGTCGAAAGCGAGGCTTTTGCTGTTGGCGTTCAGAAAAACCAGCGCGTCATTGGCCAGCAATTCCGGCGTCAACGGAAGAACGCGGCCTTCCAGCGGGACGGGACGCGCGCGCCGCGAAATAAGACCGCCCGGGGCGATGATCGGAACCTCCGGTCGCTCGGGCTTTTCGAACACAATGGCGTGCGGCGCGGCGGAGCCGCCAAACGGCCAGCGAATGGCCGGATGCAACCCGCAGGCGTAGGGCAGGGGCGTCCCGCCGCTGTTGGTGACGATCAGCGCGTTTTCCAAACCGCCGGGCAGCAGCCGGAACTCGACCGTCAGACGAAACTCGAAGGGGTAAAGCGCGCGCGTTTCCTCGTCCGCCGCGAGCTCCAGCCGTAGAAAGTCGCGGCGTTGCTCGGCAACGGCGAATTGCTTCTTCCAGGCGAAGCCATGCAACGACAGCGGATAGGTCTTACCGTCGACCCGCGCGGTCCCGTCGCGGGTCCAGCCGACCACCGGGAACAGGATCGGCGCGCTTTGGTCCCAGACTTTTGGGTCTTTGGCCCAGACGAGATCGACCCCGCTCGCGCGCCAGGCCATAAGCTCGGCGCCGAAACTGTCGATGTCGGCGCTTTCGCCTTCATCGTTGGTCAGGAGAATCGTTTCGTTCATGAGCGCAAGGATCGCGCGGCGGGCCGGATGGGGCAAGATTTGGTTCGATTTAAACTCCGCGACCGCGCTGTGGCTCGCCCTCTCTGGCGCTTTCGCCCGCGAGGCTTTAAGGCGGGGGAGATGACCAGTTCCCACCGCCCCCATGTCGATCTTCATTCCGCTCTCAGGCTGCGGGTGGAAGGGCTTTGCGTCGAACGCGGCGAGAGCCGGGTGATCGAAAACCTCGGTTTCGTGCTCGCGGGCGGCGAGACGCTCAAGATCACAGGCCCGAATGGCGCCGGCAAATCGACGCTGTTGCGGGCGCTGGCGGGACTTTTGCCGCGCGGCGCCGGCGTCGTCGCGCTGGAGGGGGTGGGAGAGGAAGAGGTCGCGCCGCAAACGCATTATCTCGCCCATGCCGACGGTCTAAAGGCCCAATTGACGGTCGCGGAAAACCTCGCCTTTTGGGCGGATTATCTCTCCGCCGAAGGCGCCGCGCCAAATTTTCCGACGCGCGATCTCTCGGTCGCGGCGGCGCTGGCCAATGTCGGGCTCGCGCATGTCGCGGGAGCGCCGGTCGCGATCCTTTCCGCGGGACAGAAGCGGCGCGTCGCGCTGGCGCGGCTGATGGTCGCCTTCCGTCCGCTGTGGCTGCTCGACGAACCGCTGACCGGCCTCGACGCCGCGTCGCGCGAAAAATTCGCCCTCGCCATGCGCGATCATTGCGCGCTCGGCGGCATGATCGTCGCCGCCACGCATGAGCCGCTCGGCTTCGACGAGACGCGCGAACTGCGGCTCGGAAAGAAGCTCAAGGTCGCCGTGTCATGACATCCGCCTTCCTCACCGTCTATNNGGGCTCGACCGGCTGTTCCAGGCCGACGCCGAGGACGGCTCGCTCGATCAGTTTCACCTCTCGCACACTCCGCTGGAGCTCGCGGTGCTCGCCAAATGCGCGGCCCATTGGACCACCGCCGGCCTGCCGCTGGCGCTCGCTTCACCCTTGTTCGGGCTGATGTTGCAGCAGGATGGCGCGGCGCTGCTCGGGGTCGTCGCGAGTCTGCTCGCCGGCACGCCGGCGCTGACGCTTATCGGCGCGATAGGGGCGGCGGCGACCGTGACGCTGCGGCGCGGCGGCCTGCTGATGGCGCTGCTCGTTCTGCCGCTCGCCATTCCCGTGCTGATCTTCGGCGTTTCAGCGGCGAACGCCGCCGCCGGCGGCACGGTTCCGTTTTTGACTCCCTTCTCGATCCTTTGCGCGATCAGTCTCGTCGCGCTGGCGTTGTGCCCTTTCGCGGCCGCCGCGGCGCTGCGCCAAATTTAAACCACGCGCTCTCCAACGGGGCGTATGTTCGCACATTGTTCTTGCCGGCTCGCGCGGCTCGGGTTAGGCTCGCGCCAGGCTTTCATGTTTGGTTTGCTGGAGCTTGTGTCATGGTCGTCAGGGTCGCAACCGTCGCCTTCGAGGGGATCGACGCCAAGCCGGTGGATGTTCAAGTCCATCTCTCCGGCGGCTCGGTCGTATTCGGTCTCGTCGGCCTCGCGGACAAGGCGGTGGGCGAATCGCGCGAACGTGTGCGCGCGGCGCTCAACGCCTCCGGGCTCGCCTTGCCGGCCAAGCGCATCACGGTCAATCTCGCGCCCGCCGACATGCCCAAGGAAGGCAGTCATTACGACCTGCCAATCGCCCTCGGGATCATGGCGGCGATTGGCGCCATTCCTTCCGACGCTTTGGAGGGCTTCACCGTGCTCGGCGAATTGGCGCTCGACGGCACGCTGACCCCCGTTGCGGGCGTGCTGCCGGCGGCGGTCGCCGCCAACATGCGCGGACACGGATTGATTTGTCCCGCCGCTTGCGGGCCGGAGGCCGCCTGGGCCTCTGGGGACATGGAGGTGATCGCGCCAACCTCTCTGATCCAGCTCGTCAATCACCTGAAGGGAACACAGGTTTTGGCGCGGCCCGTTCCGGCGGTGCGGGCCGCCGCGCGTGACTTGCCTGATCTCGCCGATGTGAAAGGGCAGGAGAGCGCCAAGCGCGCGCTGGAGATCGCCGCGGCGGGCGGCCACAATCTCCTGATGAATGGACCGCCCGGCGCCGGCAAATCGATGCTGGCGGAGCGGTTGCCGTCGATCCTGCCGCCGCTGACTCCTCGCGAATTGCTCGAAGTTTCGATGATCCATTCGGTCGCCGGCCAGCTCGCGGGCGGCGAACTCACGGATCGGCGGCCCTTTCGCGCGCCGCATCATTCGGCGTCCATGCCCGCCTTGGTCGGAGGCGGAACGCAAGCAAGGCCAGGGGAAATATCGCTCGCCCATAATGGCGTGCTGTTCCTCGACGAACTGCCGGAGTTTCAATCCCAGGCGCTCGACGGCCTGCGCCAGCCGCTGGAGACCGGCGAGGTGTCGATCGTTCGCGCCAATCACCGCGCGATCTATCCCGCGCGCTTCCAACTCATCGCCGCGATGAACCCGTGCCGCTGCGGCTATGCGCTGAGCCCGGGTTTCGCCTGCAAGCGCCAGCCCAACGAGCGTTGCGCCGCGCAATATCAGGCGCGGCTGTCCGGCCCCTTGCTCGACCGTTTCGATTTGCAGATCGAAGTGCCGGCGCTCACCGCCGCCGATCTCGTGCTGCCGCCGCCGACCGAAGGGTCGCGCGAGGTCGCGGCGAGGGTCGCGGCGGCGCGCGAATTGCAGCGCGTCCGCTATCTAGCGTTGGGACGCGCCGAGGGGACGACCAATGCGAGCGCGCCGGCCAAGCTCGTTGAAGGCGTGGTCAATCTCGACGCCAGCGGAACCGCGCTGATTCGCGAGGCCTCGGAGCGTTTCGCGCTGTCGGCGCGCGGCTTCCATCGCGTGCTGAAGCTCGCGCGCACGATCGCGGATCTGGAGGGCTCCGAGTCCTTATCCCGCCGCCACCTCGCGGAGGCTCTCTCCTATCGCTCCGGCCTCGCCGGCATGCGGCGCGCGGCCTGAGCTTCGGGGGATTTACAAAATGGACTCGGAGATTTTGCGATTTGTCGCGCTGGCGCTTGGGCTTGGCGTTTTCGCGGCGGGGCTTGGCGCGGCGCTGTGCATATTGCGTAAGCGCGCTCACGCCCAGTCGGAAGCCGAGATCGAGGCGCTGCGCGAGGAAATCTGGGAGCTGCGCGCCGCCGCCGCCGCCCGCGACAAGGCCGAAGCGGCGAGCCTCGCGAAATCGCGCTTTCTCGCGACCGTGAGCCATGAAATCCGCACGCCGTTGAACGGCATTCTGGGCCTCGCGCAATTGCTGGGAATGACGAGGCTCGAGGCGGAACAGGCGAGCTATGTGGAGTCGATTGGCGATTGCGCGCGCTCGCTGGCCCAGCTCATCGACGATATACTGGATTTTTCCAAGATCGAGGCCGGCAAGCTGGAACTACGCGCCGAGCCCTTTGAGCTGGCGCCGCTGGTCGAAAGCGTGGTCGAACTGCTCGCGCCGCGCGCGCAGGGGAAGGCGCTGGAGATCGCCAGTTTCGTCGCCGGAGAGTCTCCGCGGCGCATGGTCGGCGACGCCGCGCGGTTGCGGCAGGTGCTGATCAATCTCGCGGGCAACGCCGTGAATTTCACCGAAAAAGGCGGTGTCGGCGTGCGCGTCGGCCCCTCCGACGCCGGGGTTTTGCGCTTCGAGGTCGAGGACACCGGTCCTGGTGTTCCCGCCGCCGCGCGCGAGGCGATCTTCGAGGAATTCGAGCAAGGCGACGGCTCGGCGACCCGCCGTCATGGCGGAACTGGGCTCGGACTCGCCATTTCGCGCCGACTCGTCGAACAAATGGGCGGAAAACTGGAAATCGCCGGGACTTCGGCGCGGGGAACCACTTTCGCATTCTCCTTGCCGTCGCCATTCGAGACAAAGGAGCGCGCGCGCGAAAAATCGCGGCCGCTGGCGGGCCAACTGGCGCTCATCGTCGCGCGAACGCACTTCGAGGCTCCTTTCCTGGCGACTTATCTGCGAGAAGCCGGCGCCGCCGCCGAAATCGCCGAAGGCGAAGCGGAAGGGCTCGCGCGCCTATGGAGCGGTCGATCGCCGGGCTACGACGCCGTGATCGTCGATTGCGGCTTTGGCGAAAGCGCGACGGAGGCTTTGGCGCGGGCCGCGCGCGCGGCGCGGGCGGGTCGGGTGTTCCTGTTGTTCTCGCCGCTCGAACGGCGCGCTTTCGGTGAAGCGGCGCTGCATCAATTCGACGGCTGGCTGGTGAAGCCCGTGCGCGCCGCCTCGCTGATCGAGCGACTGGCGCCCGCGCTTCGGGGCGCGGCGCCCGCGGCCAATGCGGCGCCGGAGCCCGTCTTGGCTGGCCTGCAGGTTTTGCTCGCCGAGGACAATGACATCAACGCTCTTATCGTCACGCGGCATCTGGGCGCGCTGGGCGCGCTTGTCACCCGGGCCGAAAATGGCGCACGGGTGGTGGAAATCGCCCGCGCGGCGATCATGGGCGCCGCGACGCCCTTTGGCGTCATTCTGATGGATCTATTCATGCCGCAACTCGACGGGCTGGAGGCGACCAAACGCATCCGGTTCGATGAGGCGCGCGCCGGCGCGAAGCGCACGCCGATTCTCGCGCTGACGGCGAGCGCCTTGGAGGAGGACGCGCGCGCCGCGAAAGCCGCGGGGGTCGACGCTTTGCTGACGAAGCCGGTGGATTTCGCGCGGCTCGCGGAAGCGATTCGCGCGCTGAGCGAGGCGCCTCCCGCCGTGGAGCGTTGCGGCGGGTTTAGCGCTGGCGGTTGAGCGTCTTCCGTCCTGTCACAAAACTTTTGTTCCATGGTGATCTATCCACCGATGTCGCTGGCGCATTAACGCCCGCGCGCGCGGAGAACCTTGGGTCATGTGGGTTTTCAACCTGGAAGCCGGGCGCAATATTGTTCGCGGCGCCTTTCCCGCCCTGAAATCGAAATCGAAAAGGCCGGCCAATGCGCTCGACGGATCGATCGCCCGGGCGGGCTCGCTCGAAGTGCGGCTCGCCGTGACAAAGAAGGATGTTCGCAAGGCCCAGCGGTTGCGCTACAAGGTTTTTTATCAAGAAGGCGGCGCGGTAGCCGACGCCAAGACGGCGCTCACGCGGCGCGACGCCGATCGTTTCGACAAGTTTTGCGACCATTTGATCGTGATCGATCACGCCGCGCGCACACGCTTCGGCAAGGTCAAGGCGAAGGTCGTCGGCGCCTACCGACTGCTGCGCGGAGACGTGGCGCAAGGCAAATGCGGCTTTTATTCGGCGGACGAATACGCCATTTCGGAGTTGCTCGATCGTCACCCGGACAAGCGCTTCTTGGAACTTGGGCGCTCTTGCGTTCAGGCGGACTATCGCGGCAAGCGCACGATCGATCTCTTGTGGCGCGGCATACTCGCCTATCTGCGCCATTACGACATCGACGTGATGATCGGTTGCGCGAGTTTCGAGGGCGCCAACGCCTTGGCCCATGCGACGCCGCTGAGCTATCTCGCGCATCACGCGCGCGCGGAGGGCGAGTGGAGCGTATGCGCGCGAAGGGGTCGCCATACGCCAATGGAGATGCTGGGCCGCGACGCCATTGACGCGCGTCGCGCGCTCGCGAGCCTGCCGCCGTTGTTGAAGGGCTATTTGCGGCTCGGCGCGGTTTTTGGGGACGGCGCCGTGATCGACCGCAAATTCAATACGGTCGATGTGTTCGTCGTCATGCCGGTCAAGCAGATGGACGCACGCTATCTCGAACATTTTGGCGGCGGGGAGAAGCGCGCGCCGCGCGCCGCATAGAGCGAGCTCCGCGAAAGTGATGGACTTTCGCGATATAAGGGCGGCGTCAAAACCCGTTCCAGTTGAAGCTATAAGCGATGCTTAGACCGCAGGTGAATTGATTCGCCGAGCCAAGCTTGGTCGGAATCGGACTCGCGGCGGCCGCGCCGACCAAATGAGTGTATTTGCCGTAGACGCTGGTCGACCATTCTTCCGACCATTTATATGTGACCGAACGATCACGCCCACGGATTTCGCGCCCGCGGACGGGTCGTAAGGGGTGACCACGCCGTTAACGAGCGCCTCATAGGGAGTAACGCCGAACAGTTTATTCATATAGGGTTGGTCGGCGAGGGTCAGGCGTGGACCGAGCGAGATGGTCCACGGCCCGTGCTGTTCGACCCAATCGAGATAAAAGTCCGCTACGTCGCCGTTTATTCCCAAAAAGGCGCGACGCAACTCGACGCGGGCGCGCAATTTGTTGAAGGTCCAAAATTCGGCGAAACCGCCGGCCTCGATGGTCCAGTCGATGTCGTGGATTCCGCGCAGCTCCGTATACATTGTTGAAGACCGCGGCGTGCGGAACCGCCCAGTGAGGCCCGCCTTGAAGAAGCCGTTGTCGTATAGCGCGAAGCCCGGAGATTCGTCCGGCGCGCTGAACGACACCGGCGTATTCGGCCGACGCATCCCAAGACCGGGAAGCGCATAGGGAGAAACGCCGCTCGAGCCGTCGTAATTGGCGGCGTAACCGGCGTTGGCGCGCACGGTGACGATCCAGCCGGAGACGGGAGTCGGGTCGGTCGGACTTTCAGCGCGCGCGTTGAAGGCGTGAAAGAAAAAAGCTGATCCCGCGATGGAGGCCAGAACCCGCGTCGAACGACGAAGGCAGTAAAATATCAAGGACATGCTTGGGTTCCTAACCGAGGATCCCATCACCGTGTGAAATTAATCTTATCCGTCCGTGAGCAAACAGCGTGAACGAATCCTTGCTTCGCGCAACCGCGACCCGTGACAGCGTAATTTACCTGAAAATATTTTGAGGGCGATTCCAAACGCCTCGGGTTAGGACGCGCCGCTCGCCCGCCTAGGAGTCCTTGGAATTCGAGGCTCGCTTCGGCGGCGGCGCGCGTTTGATCAATATTTGGCGACGACCGGCGCCGAGACGACCGGCGGGGGGGGCGTAGGGGGAAGTGGTGGTTTATGCCCATACGAGCGATATGGCCGGTGTAACTTGTCGAGGAGTTGAGGAAACGCGCGAAGGCAGAGGCTAAGCAGTGGCAAAAGACCCGATCGGGGTGTTTTCGCGCGAGAGGTCTGCTAAACCCGCTTCGACTAGGGTTTCGTTCGACTTGGTCCGTCGCTCGCGACGGCCTCGCCCTTGGAACGCCGCCAGAGCGCTTTTTCGCAAAAGCGGACGCCGGTTTTGTCTGGGAAAGCGCGATAAAATAAAGGAATCTGGAATCTCTCCGGTTCAATCAAAACCGGAGACATTCTAGGGCACATACGAGCAGCTCGCGAAATATGAACATCTTTCAAAGCTTCCACGATCGCATCGCCGAAATCCTTGGCCAGATAACAGCTTCGGGGCGCCTTCCGGCGCTTGATCCGGCGCGATTCGTCGTCGAACCGCCCAAGGACGCCGCGATGGGCGATCTCGCCGCCAACGCGGCGATGGTCTTTGCGAAGGACGCCAAGCCGCATTTTCGCAATCCGCGCCAACTCGCGGCCGAGATCGCGACGGCGCTGGCCCAGAGCGAGGGCGTGGCCGAAGTCGAAGTCGCCGGTCCCGGGTTCATCAACATAAGGCTAAAGCCGACCGTTTATCGGGACGTGCTGCGCGGCGTCTTGTGCGCGCCGGGCGATTTTGGCCGCCATGCGCCTTCAGCGTCCGATGGGACCGGACACAGAAGGGCCGGGACGCTGTCGGGCAAGGTCAATGTCGAATATGTGTCGGCGAATCCGACCGGGCCGATGCATGTGGGTCACGGGCGCGGCGCGGTGTTCGGAGACGCTCTGGCGAATCTGCTCGAGTTTTCGGGCTGCGAGGTCACGCGCGAATATTACATCAACGATGCCGGCGCGCAGGTCGACGTGCTCGCGCGTTCCGCTTATCTGCGCTACCGCGAGGCGCTCGGCGAGGCCATCGCGATTCCCGAAGGACTCTACCCCGGCGACTATCTCAAGGCCGCCGGAGAACAAATCGCCAAGGAGCACGGCCGCGCGCTGCTGGGCAAGGAGGAGCGCGAATGGCTCGCGCCCGTGCGCGACATCGCCATAGCGGCGATGATGGACCTTATTCGCGACGACCTCCAGGCCCTCGGCATAACGCATGAGGTGTTTTTCTCCGAACGAACGTTGCACGAAAAAGTGAACGGCGTTTGTGAGATCGACCGCCAGATCGAAGAGTTGCGCGCCGCCGGCCTTGTCTACGAGGGGCGGCTGCCGCCGCCGAAAGGCCAGATCCCCGAGGATTGGGAGGATCGGGAACAGACCTTGTTCCGCTCCAGCGACTGGGGCGACGACGTGGATCGTCCGCTCAAGAAATCCGACGGCTCCAACACTTATTTCGCCGCGGATATCGCCTATCACAAGAATAAGATCGACCGAGGCTATACGACGCTGGTCGATATCTGGGGCGCCGATCATGGCGGCTATGTGAAGCGCATGACGGCGGCGGTGGCCGCGTTGTCGGATCAGAAAGTCGATCTCGACGTGAAGCTGTGCCAACTGGTCAAGCTCGTGCGCGACGGCGAACCCGTGAAAATGTCCAAGCGCTCCGGCGACTTCGTGACCTTGCGGGAAGTCGTCGACGAAGTCGGCGTCGACGCCGTCCGTTTCATGATGCTCTACCGCAAAAACGACGCTCCGCTCGAGTTCGACCTCGCCAAGGTGCTCGAGCAATCCAAGGACAACGCGGTCTTCTACGTGCAATATGCTCATGCGCGGGGAAGATCGGCCTTGCGGCAGGCGTTGGCGGCCTTCCCCGATCTCGACGTGAGCGCGGCTGCGTTGTCGCGCACGCCGCTCGATCTCCTCGAGGACGAGGGCGAAATTGGGCTGGCTCGCGTGATCGCTCAATATCCTCGGCTGATCGAGGCGGCGGCGGCGGCGCACGAGCCGCACCGCGTCGCCTTCTATCTCTACGAACTCGCCAGTTATTTCCATGCCCACTGGAACCGGGGCAAAGATCGGCCACAATTACGGTTTGTTAATCCACTTGAGAGAAACCTAACAAGCGCGCGTGTTGCGTTGGTTGTCTGCTTAACCAGCGTGCTGGCGTCGGGTCTGAAACTTCTCGGCGTGAGCGCGCCCGAGGAAATGCGCTGATCCTCCTTGCTCCCTCTCGAAGGGAGGCAAAATAGGTGAGGCGCGGCCGCATCTTTGACGCCAAACAGAACAGGCGAGGTAGGCCATGCGTGAGTCGACAGTCAGAGGCGCCGCGATCGACATCAACGATTTCGAACGGCGACTGCGTGGCGTCGAGCCAGCCCGCAAATCTTCCGGCGATCCGCTCAGCGAACTCGCGCGGCTGATGCACGGTGAAGAGCAGGCTCAAGCGGCGCGGCGCTACGACCGGATGTTCGCCGCGGAATCCGTGCCGTCCACCGAATGGGACGAGGCCGCTTCGCGGAAGGCGCCTGACGAAGACGCCTTCGCCGCCGAGTTGCGCGGGTCCGTTCACGAGGATTTTCAACGAACGCAGCCCGACTCGAGCGCCGCTCACGAGTCTGGAGCCTATTCCGGCGAGTATTCCTCCAACGGCTCGCAGGCTCGAGGAAATGAGTTCGCCGCCGCCGATCTCGCGGCGCGCCATTTCGCCGCGCGTCCCGGACCGCAAACGCGTTCCGCCGATTCGGACGCTCAGGACGCTTGGCCCCAGAATCCGGGGGCCGATTCAGGCCACCACGAGTTGGAGGATGATGTCGGCTACGACGACGCGGACGATGCGCCCTCGCAAGGCGGCTCCATCCGCTTGCGGCCATGGCACGCCGTCGCCGTCGTCGCCTTGCTCGCCTCCAGCCTTCTCGCCTGGGGCTTCGCCAAGCGCGGCGGCGTGATCGGCGGTCGCGAAATCGCCGTCATCAACGCGCCGGACGGTCCGGCCAAGGTTCTTCCGACCGCGAACGCGGACGCGAGCGTGGACAAGCCCGAGGCCGCCGTCCTGGACCGTCACGAAAACTCACCGGTGAAGCGCGTCGTTTCACACCAGGAACAGGCCGTGGAGCCGAAGGTCGAATCGCGCGCCAATTACAATGGAGCGGGTCAGACCGACGCGGATGGCCGAGCGGCCCCGTCGGCGGCGGCGCAGCCGAAGAAAATCAAGACCGTATCCGTGCGGCCGGACGGCAGTTTGATCACGAACGCCGAAGTCCCGCCAGCGGTGGAAAAGGCCGCTGGCGCCGGCTCGCGCGACGCCGCCGCGAAACACGCGTCAACCACGCCGGCGACTCCAGCAAGGCCCAGCGCCACGCCGCGGGTGGATAAGACGGCCAAGCCGAAAGCGACGCAAAAAGTCGCCGCCGTCGAGCCCGAGGCCGAGGAGAAGGCTCCCGCGTCCACGCAAAAAGTCGCGACGGGCGGTTTCTCCGTGCAGTTCGGAGCCGCGGCGACCGAGGCCGAGGCGCATGCATTGGTCACCAAGGTCGCGACGAAATACGGATCGCAACTTGCCGGTCATAAGCCGACGTTCAAAGTGGCGAAGGTCGGAGACAAGACCGTCTATCGTGTCCGCGCGAGCGGCATGAGCAAGGAATCCGCCGCGAGCGTTTGCGGCAATGTGAAGTCGTCCGGCGGAACTTGTTTCGTCGCCGGGGACTGACGCCTGATTTTTTTCGCCGATCGTCGCGTCTGGAGGCGCGCCCCATGACTAGCGCCTTTATCTGCGGCGTGGCCGGCGTGGCGTTGACGGAAGAAGAGCGCGCTTTTTTGCGTCAGGCGCGGCCCTGGGGCGTGATTTTGTTCCGGCGGAACGTCGAATCGCGCACGCAGCTGCGCGCGCTAGCGGACTCTGTCCGCGAGGCGCTTGGCGACGCCAGTGCGCCTATCCTGGTCGATCAGGAGGGCGGGCGGGTGCAGCGCCTGGCCCCGCCGCATTGGCGCGGCTATCCGTCCGCCGCCGCCTTCGAGCGCGCGGCTTCGAGCGTCGGGGGGGCGGAACGCCTCGCCTGGCTCGGCGCGCGGCTAATCGCCCATGATCTACGCGAAGTCGGAATCACCATCGACTGCCTGCCGGTGCTGGACGCCCCTCGACCCGGCGCGCATGGCGTCATCGGGGATCGCGCCTATAGCGACGACCCTGAAAGCGTCGCGCGCATCGGCCGCGCGGCCGCGCGGGGGCTGCTCGACGGCGGCGTCTCGCCTGTCATGAAACATATTCCCGGCCATGGGCGCGCTCGCGCCGACAGCCATTTGGAACTGCCGGTGGTCGAGGCGTCGCGCGCCGAATTGGAACGCGTCGATTTCGCGCCCTTCATCGCCAACGCCGATCTGCCGATCGCCATGACGGCGCACGTCGTCTACACGGCGCTCGATCCCGCCATGCCCGGCACTTTGTCAAAAACGGTGATTCGCGAAGCGATTCGCGGCGCGATTGGCTTCGACGGCCTGCTTATGACGGACGATTTGTCGATGAAGGCCCTTCAAGGGGACTTCCGCCAGCGGGCGGAAGCCGCCATCGCGGCGGGTTGCGACATTGTGCTTCACTGCAACGGCGATCTCGACGAAGCGCGCGCAGTGGCGGAGGGCGCGCCAGTTCTGACCGGACGCCCGCTCGCCCGGGCGGACGCGGCGCTGGAAGCTTCAGCTCGCATCGAGGATTTTAATCCTGTGGATGGCGCCCGCGAATTCGACGCCGCGCTTGCGATGACGGCCTAAAAGGCCCAATCTCCGCTGCTCGGGGCGGTTGGAAGCCCCAGGTGGAGAGCAATGCGGGAATGGCGCGGGAACTGGCGTTCGAGACGACGACCGAAGCAGAGCGGGGCGAAAGCGAACCCGCTTTTCTGGTTGACGTAGACGGATTCGAGGGCCCGCTCGACCTATTGCTGGAACTCGCGCGCCGGCAGAAAGTCGATCTGGCCCGGATTTCCATTCTCGCGCTCGCCGAGCAATATCTCGAATTCATCGAGGCGGCGCGGCGCGTGCGGTTGGAACTCGCCGCTGACTATCTCGTGATGGCCGCCTGGCTCGCCTACCTGAAATCGCGGCTGCTGTTGCCCGAGCCGCCCAAGGGCGAGGAGCCGTCCGCCGCCGATCTCGCCAGCGCCCTGGCCGATCGGTTGCGGCGACTGGAAGCGATCCGCCGCGCCGCCGACGCGCTAACGGAGCGCGCGAGGCTCGGACGCGACATGTTTTTGCGCGGCGCGGGCGAGGGGCTGGAAACAACTTCGTCCACGCGTTTTCGGGCCAATCTGTTCGATCTGCTCTCGGCCTACGCCCGCCAACGCCAGAAAGGCGCGATCTCGAAGGTCACGCTGCGCCAACGCAGCGTTTGGTCGCTGGCCGAAGCGCGGGAGGCGTTGGAACGACTCGCCGGAGCGGCGCTGGAATGGACCGTGCTGGACGATTTCCTGATACAGTTTTGCGTCGATCCGACGACGGCGCGCACGGTGCGGGCGTCCGCCTTTTCGGCCTCGCTGGAGATGGTCCGCGAGGGGCGTTTCCATATGCGCCAGGATCGCGCTTTTTCGCCAATTTGGGTCAGGCGCCGGGAGCCAGTTGCGGAGGCGGACGGGTCCAGCGCCGCGTCGTGACAAGCAGCGAGCGGGTTATCATCTATCGTCAACGGGAGGAGCGCATTGGCGCCGGCCGCTAAGACAATCGAGTTGTTCGACGCGACGAGCGACGAGGCCATCGGGCGCGCCGAGGATAACTTGGCGGCCGCGGTCCGCATCGCCGAGGCGCTGCTGTTCGCCGCTAGCGAACCTGTCGACGAGGCGGAGATCGCGCGACGATTGCCGGACGGCGTCCATGTCGTGGCGGCGCTTGAGCGGCTGCGGGCGGATTTCGCCTCGCGCGGGGTTAATCTCGCGCGCGCCGGGAAGAAATGGTTTTTTCGCACGGCGCCGGACCTCGCTTATGTTCTGGCGCGCCAGCGCGTCGAGGAGAGGAAGCTGTCGCGCGCCGCGCTGGAGACATTGGCGATCGTCGCCTATCACCAGCCGGTGACCCGCGCCGAAATCGAAGAGTTGCGCGGCGTCGCCATCTCCAAGGGCACGCTGGACGTTTTGCTGGAAACCGGCTGGGTGCGTCTGCGTGGACGCCGGCGGGCGCCGGGGCGTCCGATCACCTATGGCACGACCGAGAATTTTCTGATGCATTTTGGCCTGGAGCAGATCGGCGATCTGCCGGGGCTCGACGAATTGAAAGGCGCGGGCCTCTTCGACGGGCGCCTGCCGAAGGACTTCCGCATGCCGCAGCCCTCCGACGATTCGGCGCTCGCCGAGGACGAGGAGCCGCTGGAGGCGGACGCGCCAGCCCTGCTCGAAATGGAGTTTCTCGACGAGGCCGAGCCGCTGGAGACGCCGGACGGCGACGACATATAACGGGCAAGCGACGCCGAAGGGGCCGCTGGAAATGGCGTGACGGGCAACATGGACAGACGATCTTTGCTCGGCCGCTTGGGCGGCGTGGTCGCTGGCGCGGCCCTGGCGAATTTAATGTCGCCGTTCGGCGCGCGCGCGCGAGGCGTGACGACGCTGCCATTCGCCAATGGCGACCGGCCGCTCGTTCGCTACCCCGGCAAGCGGCCGCTCATTCAACTCACCGCCCGCCCGCCGCAACTGGAAACGCCGTTTTCCGTTTTCGACGAGAGCGTGATCACCCCAAACGACGCCTTCTTCGTGCGGTATCATCTGAGCGACATTCCGCTCTCCATTGATCCCGAGGCTTTTCGTCTGGAAGTGAAGGGCAAGGTGGACCGCTCGCTTTCGCTGTCTTTGGCCGATCTTAAAACCGGCTTCGAGCCGATCGAATTCGTCGCCGTCCATCAATGCTCGGGAAACAGCCGCGGATTCGTCGAGCCGCGCGTCGCCGGCGGACAACTTGGGCATGGCGCCATGGGCAACGCCCGCTGGCGCGGCGTTCCGCTAAAGGCCGTCCTCGACCGCGCCGGCGTTCAGGCTGGAAGCCGGCAGGTCACCCTCAACGGGCTCGACAGGCCGGCGCTGACGGAAACGCCCGACTTTGTGAAGGCGCTCGATCTCGATCACGCCCGCGATGGGGAGGTCATGATCGCTTACGCGATGAACGGCGAGGATCTGCCCTGGCTCAACGGCTTCCCTCTCCGGCTGGTCGTTCCCGGATATTACGGCACGTATTGGGTCAAGCATTTGAACGAGATCACGGTGATCGACCACGTTTTCGACGGCTTTTGGATGGCGAGCGCCTATCGCATGCCCGACAATGACTGCGCCTGCGTCGAACCAGGGCAGGGGGCGGTCGCGACCGTTCCGGTGCGTCGCTTCAACGTTCGTTCCTTCATCACGAATCTCGCCGAAGGCGACAAGGTGAAAGCCGAGGCTCCAACGCTGGTGAAGGGAATCGCCTTCGACGGCGGTTACGGCATAAGCGATGTGCTGATGTCGTGGGACGGGGGTCAGAACTGGAGCGAGACGCGTCTTGGCTCCGACCTTGGCCGTTACTCCTTCCGCGAATGGCGAACCGAGCTGCGGCTGCCCGCCGGAACATACGAGTTGAAGGTGCGCGCGATCAACCGCATCGGCCAATCGCAGCCAATGACCCCTTTGTGGAATCCTCCCGGCTATCTGCGCAACGTCGTCGAGACCGTGCGCGTGGTCGCGGCGTGAACGGAGAAGGCGGCGATGCGAAATTTCCCGCTTTCCCTTTTCATCCTGGTCCTGCTGGCGCAGGCGAGCGACACCGAGCCCTTGACCTATGTGCTCCCCGAGGAAACCGCGACGCTGCGTCCCGGTCCCGGTGTGGAGACGGCGCAAAATAACTGCATGTCGTGTCATTCGGTCGACTATATCAACACGCAGCCGCCCCGGCGCGGGAGCGAGTTTTGGGAAGCCGAGGTCAAGAAGATGATCAAATCCTACCACGCGCCCATAAGCGAGGTGGATGCGAAAACGATCGCTGACTATTTGGCCAAGACATATTAGCGGTCTCGCGCCATCGAGTTCCGCTCAGGCCACGCCGCCCCGTCGTTCTGCTCGGGGAAATCGAGGATTGTTCTTGTTTTTACGCGACGGGCGTCCTAATTTCCCGGTCAAATAACGGGTTGCAATCGCAACCTGGACGTTTCTGGAGGTTGCGCCATGGGTGGTCTGTCCATCTGGCATTGGATCATCGTCGGCGGCGTGGTGTTCGTGCTGTTTGGCGGCAAGTTCAAGATTTCCGACGTGATGACCGACGTCGCCAAGGGCATTAAGGCCTTTAAGAAGGGCATGGCGGAGGACGAGGCGACCGCTTCGACTTCCGAGGAGGCTCCCAAGTCGGTCGAGAGTCTGCCGCGGGACCACGCGGCCCTCGACAAGGCGGGCGACGCCAAGAAGCTGTAAGGCTCGATGTTTCGCCTCGGCCATCGCGCCGCTTTCCCGCCACGCTTGCGCGGATAGACAAATGTTCGATTTCGACGCCGGCAAGCTGATTGTCATCGGCATCGTCGCCCTCGTGGCGATTCCGTCGAAGGATTTGCCGCGCGTGTTGCGGCAGCTTGGGCAGTTGACCGGCAAGATGCGGCGCATGGCCGCGGAGTTTCAGGGCCAGTTCATGGATGCGATGCGCGAGGCCGAACTGCACGATTTGAAGAAAGACCTCGAAAAGGAAGTCGACTCGGCCGTGAAGGGCGTCGGGCTGAACGGCTCCTTCGATCCGATGGAGCAGGCGCGCAAGCAAATCGCCGACACGGTCGAGGGGCCCAAGAAATTGGCGGATGCGCCGGCCGCGCGCAAGGAAGAGCCCGGCGCATGAGCGACGCCGATATCGAGGCCACCAAGGCGCCGTTGATCGAGCATCTGATGGAGCTGCGCGAACGGTTGATCCGGGCGCTGCTGGCATTCCTCGTGATGTTCTTGATCTCCTTCTACTTCGCCAAGGATATTTATAATCTTCTGGTCGTGCCCTATACGCATGTCGCGGGGCCGGAGGCGAGGCTCATCTACACGGCGCCGCAGGAATATTTTTTCACGCAAATGAAGGTCGCGTTGTTCACGGCGGCGTTTTTGTCCTGCCCGGTGGTGTTCAGCCAGCTTTACGCCTTCGTCGCGCCCGGCCTCTACAAGCATGAGCGCGCGGTGTTTCGGCCCTATCTCTTCGCGACGCCAATCTTTTTCGCGGCCGGCGCCTTGCTGGTCTATTTCGTCGTGATGCCCAATCTGCTGCGCTTTTTCATTGGCATGCAGCAGGCCAACGAGCCGGGCCGCGCGCAGATCGAGCTTTTGCCGCGCGTTTCCGAATATTTGTCGCTGATCATGACGCTGGTGCTGGCCTTCGGCATCGTTTTTCAACTGCCCGTCGTGCTGACGCTGCTCGGGCAGGTCGGCATCGTCTCCTCGCAATTTCTGGCGGAAAAGCGCCGCTACGCAATCGTGCTGGTGTTCATCGTCGCGGCCATTCTGACCCCTCCCGACGTGTTCAGCCAGCTCGCCTTGGCCGTTCCCGGGATATTGCTCTACGAGGCGTCGATCTTTTCCGTGCGGATGATCGAAAAGAAGCGCGCGGCGGCGCAGGCGTCGAGTAAAGGCGGCGCGGTTTAGGGGCGGGTTGACCGGCTCTCGCGCTTGGGGGACAAGGTCGCCCGACCCTTATCGAAACGCCGGACCGATTCATGTACGACATCAAATGGATTCGCGACAACGCCGAAGCCTTCGACAAAAGCCGCGCCCGGCGCGGGCTTGAGCCGCTTGCGAAGACGCTGCTGGCGCTCGACGATTCGCGCCGCGCGGCGATCACCAAATTGCAGGCCGCGCAGGAGCGTCGCAACGCCGCCTCGAAGGAAATCGGCGTCGCGATGAAGGAGAAGGACGCCGGCCGCGCCGACGCCCTCAAGGCCGAGGTCGCGAAAATCAAGGAAGACTGGCCGGCGATGGAGGCCGCCGAGCGCAAGGCGATCAAAGACCTCGACGACGAGTTGGCGGAAATCCCCAATGCGCCGCTGGACAGCGTGCCCGACGGCAAGGATGAGCACGATAACGTCGAGGTCTTGCGCTGGGGCGAGCCGCGCGGGTTCGAGTTCGAGCCAAAAGAGCATTTCGATCTGGGCGAAGGCTTGGGCCTGATGGACTTCGAGACCGCGACGAAGCTTTCGGGCGCGCGTTTCGTCGTGAACAAGGGCCAGATCGCGCGGCTGGAGCGCGCGCTGGCGCAATTCATGCTCGATCTGCACACCGACGAACATGGTTATCAGGAAGTTAACCCGCCGCTGCTGGTGCGCGACGACGCGATGTTTGGCACCGCGCAATTGCCGAAGTTTCGGGAGGACCAGTTCGGAACTGCTACAGTCTTTTCGCAGCGCCTTGCCGAAATTGAAAGTCAGCGACATCAGGGGCTTGACCGCATCCAAAGGCTACAGGTCGATCTGAACCGTCGAGTAGCGGAAGAGCGCTTGGGCGATTCGCACGGCTTCAGACGGGCGGAAATTCAAACGATGATTGAAATTTTGGAGCACGAATTGGTGGTCCAACGAGAGCTTGTTGACCAGCTAGCTGAGAAGGGAAAAGCGCTGCAAGATTCGCATCCTTCGGCATCGAAAAGCTACTGGCTCATTCCCACCGCCGAAGTCCCCCTGACAAACCTCGTGCGCGAACAAATTCTCGACGAATCGCAACTCCCCCTGCGCTTCACCGCCGGCACCTATTGCTTTCGCGCCGAGGCCGGAGCCGCCGGGCGCGACACGCGCGGGATGATTCGGCAGCACCAGTTTTTCAAGGTCGAAATGGTGTCGATCACGACGCCGGAGCAATCGCTCGCCGAACATGAGCGGATGACCGGCTGCGCCGAGAAAGTCTTGCAACTTCTGGAACTTCCGTACCGCAAGGTGACGCTTTGCACCGGCGACATGGGGTTTGCGTCGCAAAAGACTTATGATCTCGAAGTATGGCTGCCGGGGCAGGGGAAATACCGCGAAATTTCCTCCTGTTCGGTGTGCGGCGATTTTCAGGCCCGGCGCATGAACGCGCGTTATCGCGCCAAGGACGCCAAGGCGCCGAGCTTTGTGCATACGCTCAACGGCTCCGGCGTCGCGGTGGGTCGCGCGCTGGTCGCCGTGATGGAGAATTATCAGGAGGAGGACGGCTCGATCACGATTCCCAAGGCGCTCCGGCCCTATATGCGCGGCGCGGATAGAATCGAGCGGGCCGGATAGAGTTCTTTCCCCGCTGACGGGGAAAGCGGGCAGGCGGCTATCGACGGTGAAGGAAACCCATGCGCATTCTCGTCACCAATGACGACGGCATTCACGCGCCCGGCCTCGCCCTCGCCGAAAAAATTGCGCGCGAGATTTCCGACGACGTTTTCGTCGTCGCGCCCGAAAGCGACCAATCCGGCGTCGCCCATTCGCTGTCGCTGAGCGATCCGCTGCGTATGCGGGAAATTTCCCCGCGCCACTTCGCGATCAAGGGCACGCCGACCGATTGCGTCATCATGGGTGTGCATAAGATCCTGGACCGCCCGCCGGACCTCGTGCTGTCCGGCGTCAACTGCGGCCAGAACGTCGCCGAGGACGTGACCTATTCCGGCACCATCGCCGCCGCGATGGAGGGGACGATTCTCGGCATTCCCTCGATCGCCATGTCCCAGGTCTATGATTTTTTCTCGGGGCGTCAGTCCGTCGACTGGAGCTGCGCCGAAGGCCATGCCGCCTGCATATTGCGCAAGCTGATCGCGGTTGGCGTTCCCGCCAATGTACTGATGAACGTCAATTTTCCGCCCTGCCCGGCGCGGGAAGCGCGCGGCGTCGCGATTACGATGCAGGGGCGACGCAGTAACGATTTGATGCGCATCGAAGACCGCAAGGACGGCCGCGGCAATCCCTATCACTGGATTTCCTTCCAGCGCGGGAATTTTACGCCCGGCGCCGGCACCGACCTCGAAGCGCTGGAGCGAAACCAAATCTCGATCACGCCGATAAAGCTCGATTTCACCGACCATCCGACGGTGACATCGCTCGCGGCCGCGTTCGAGGCCGCGTCATGAGTCAATCCTTCGGAACGGAGCCGCTCCCAGTCGAGCAGCGCGCCGCTCTGGCGTTGCAATTGCGCGGCGCCTCGGTGCGCGACGTGGCGGTCATGGGAGCCTTCGAGCGCGTTCCGCGCGAACTTTTCGCGCCGCATCGTTTTCGCGATCTCGCCAATCGCGACATGGCCCTGCCGATAGCCTGCGGTCAGACCATGCCGGCGCCCGCCGATCTCGCCCGCCGGATCGACGCGCTGGGCGCGGGACCCCAGCATCGCGTGCTGGAGATTGGCGCCGGCTCCGGCTACGGGGCGGCGGTTCTGTCGCGACTGGCCAGGGAGGTCGTGTCGATGGAGCGTTTCGAGACCCTGGCGATCGAGGCGTCTGGCCGGCTGTCCGCGCTCGCCATCCACAATGCGCGGGTGCTTTGCGAGGATGGGCTCGCGCCGGCGCGATCGATAGGCCTCTTCGACCGCATCATCATGCATCTATCCGTGGAAGACCCGCCGATGGCGGTTCTGGACCTGCTCGCGCCTGGCGGCGTCATGGTGTTCGGGCGCTTTCTCGCGAGCGCGCCTGGCCAGCGCCGGCGGTCTCGCCTAATCCGGCTAGAGCGCTCCGCGAATGGCGAGATGTTCAGCGAGACGGACAAGGGCCCTTGCCGCTTGAGCGGCGCCATCGCCGGGCGGGCGCTTTCTTTATGAATAATTAAAAATCTTGGTCCGTGACTGGTTAATATCAGAGACAAACCGCTTTTTTTATCTTTCGCCGAAGCCTTCGATTCATCTTAAACGCTCCCTTAACCCGTGGCTGGTTACATCAGGACGTTGATGTAGCGTTCCAGTGGGTTGAGTCATGGCAACAGAGCGTCAGGTTGGTTTTTCGCGAGTCGCGTTGCGGCTCATGTTGGCGGCGGGGGCCGCCGCTCTGCTCGCCGGTTGTTCGGACGCGAGTCGCTTCTCGCCCGATCCATTCTCCGATCCATTCGGGAATCCACCGGCCGCGACGAGCCGCTCGGCGCGGACCGTCGACCGTTCGAGCACGGGTTCGATCTCCGGCTCGCCGAACTACTCCCCCGTTCAGTCTCGGCCGCTCGCGCCGCCCAACAACGCGCCGTCGTCGAACGCCGCGCCGGTCGCGAGCGCCGCCCCGGCCCCGCGATCAGCGCCGGCCGTCGCGGCCGTGTCGCCTGGCGGCTACAATCATTGGAGCGCCGAAGGGGGCACGCCCGTCACCGTCGGGGGAGGGGAAACCGCCGCGATTCTCGCTAACCGCTATGGCGTGCCGACCGACGTTCTCTTGAAGGTCAACGGCTTCTCAAGCTCTTCGCAAGTGCAGCCGGGATCGCGTCTGGTCATTCCGGTCTATCGCGCGACCGCCGACAAGGGGCGGCCGGAGCCCGTGGCGCATCCCGTGAAGGAGGCGCGCGTGGAGGCCAAACCGGCTCCAAAGCATGTCGCGGCGAAGGCCGACGCCGAGGAAGACGACGCTCGCGCGCCGAAGGCAAGCCAAAAGGGCGCGCGATCACTCGCGGCGAAGCCCGCGAAGCTCGCCAAGTCCGACGAAAAGGATTCGGAAAAGGCCGCGCCGAGCAAGTCTCCTGAAAAAAAGGCCAAGACCCCGGACAA
This sequence comes from Methylocystaceae bacterium, assembly GCA_003152255.1. The sequence goes on from PLZT01000419.1 coordinate 25,204, forward strand.
AAAGGCCAAGCTCGCCGCCAAAGAGGACGAAAAGCCCGCCGTCAAGGGCAAGACTCCACCAGCCAAGATCAAACCAGCCAAGGCGGCGGCCGATGCCGATGACGAAGCGGCACAAAAAGCCGCGCCCAAGTCCAAGGCGCAATCGAAAATCGCCAAGGCGGGACCGGTGACGGAGCCGGTGGAAGCCCCCGCGCCTGTGAAGAGCGTCGCCAAGACCGAAAAACGCGAACAGGCTAAGGTCGCGGTCAACGACCCGCCGGCCGAGCGCGCGCCGGCCCCTGAGCGGAAGGTCGACAAAACCACCACGACGGCGGTGATCGCGCCGGCCGCGGAGGAGAAGCCGTCGGACGCCGCGCATCCCGAATTCCGTTGGCCGGCGAGGGGACGCATCATTCAGGGCTTCGCCAACGGCGGCAACGACGGGATCAATATTTCCGTGCCGGCGGGAACTCAGGTCAAGGCGGCCGAGTCTGGAGTGGTCGCTTATGCCGGCAGTGAGCTCAAGGGATATGGCAATCTGGTGCTTATCCGCCATCCCAATGGCTTCGTGACCGCCTATGCGCACAATGGCGACATTGCGGTCAAGCGCGGCGATCAGGTGACCCGCGGCCAGACCATCGCCAAATCCGGCCAGAGCGGCAATGTTTCCTCGCCGCAACTGCACTTCGAGTTGCGCAAGGGCTCGACGCCGGTCGATCCGACCAATTATCTCGCGGGGCTGTAACAGCGCCCCACGAATGGGCCATGCTCCGGCGTTCGCGAGACAACCAGCGCCGGAGAATGGGGCGGCGGGTCCAAGGAAAGGCCCGCCGCCCATTTTATTTTGAACGCATTTTCATTATGGTCCGCGCCAGCTCAACTCGGCCATAAGAGGATCTAGGTCCCGTGAAAATCGTCGTCGTCCTTGGTTTCGCGCTATTTACCGCTTCGCCCGCCCTCGCGGTGGATCCCACTAGCGTTCCGCAATGCGACGCGCTGCTGAAGCGTTACGAGGAATGCTCGTCCCTGCTTTCCAAGGATCGCGTTCACGCCGCCCAAAAGGAACTGCTGGAGGGCGCCGTCAGCATACGCGCCAACGCCGCCGACCCGAAGGTTCGGCCCGATCTCGAGCGCTATTGCGTGGACACCTTCGAGCGCATGAAGAAAGAAAGCGAAATCAAGGACTGCATGGCGAAGTGAGCGCTTGCGGCTTGGCGCCGCCGCAACGCGACGGCAAGGCGCAGGCGATGCGGGTTTGGGGGCATCGGGCCATTCGCGAAATTGTTTCTTTGTTCCTTCGCGTTATTCTGCGAGCCTGTTGCGTAGGAGTACCGCGTTGTCATTATATCGCGCCATCGGACTAATGTCCGGCACTTCCATGGACGGAGTCGACGTAGCCCTCGTCGAAACCGACGGCGAGTCCAGCCTGTCTTTTGGTCCGGCGGGCGCCTATCCCTATTCCGACGCCGACCGCGCCTTGCTGCGCGGCGCCTTGGCCGAGGGGGCGACGCTGGAGGATCGTGCGGCGCGTCCTGGCGTACTCGCTTTCGCCGAGCGCATGGTCACGGATCGGCACGCCGAAGCCGTCGAAAACTTTCTGCGCGAGAACGCGATCGACCCCGCCAACATCTCGATAATCGGGTTCCACGGCCAAACCGTGCTGCATCGCCCAAAGCAGCGACTGACCATTCAGATCGGCGACGGGCCGGCCTTGGCGGCCAGGCTCGGCATCGACGTCGCCTATGATTTTCGCGCCGCCGATATCGCCGCTGGCGGCGAAGGCGCGCCGATCGTGCCGGTCTTTCATCGCGCTCTGGTTGTGGCCGGCGGATTGCGCGGCGAGGTCGCCTTGCTCAATATCGGCGGCGTCGCCAATGTCACTTACATCGCGGATGGCGACGAGCCGATCGCCTGCGACACCGGTCCCGGCAATGCGCTGATCGACGATCTGATGCTCCAACGCACCGGGGCGCCGATCGACCGCCATGGTCACACCGCCGCGAGAGGACGCGTGAACGAAGCGGCCTTGCTCCGTTTGCTATCTCATCCATTCTTTGAGGTTTCACCGCCAAAGTCCTTAGACAGAAACACTTTTTCAACTAACATAATAAGTAATCTCTCAACTGAAGACGCCGCCGCGACGCTGACCGCCTTCACCGCCGCCTCCGTGCTGCGGCTGTTTCCCCATCTGCCGAAGGAGCCGCAATTGCTGATCGTCTGCGGCGGCGGGGCGCGTAATCCGATCCTCGTGCGGGAACTGGCCTTGCGCCTTCCGTGCAAGGTGACCACCGCCGAGGTGGTGGGTTGGTCTTCGGATTATCTGGAAGCTCAGGCGTTCGGATTTCTCGCGGCGCGTGTATTGGAGGGGCTTCCGCTGACCTTTCCAACCACGACGGGCGTTCCGCGGCCGACGACAGGCGGAGTGCTCGCGCGGGCGAGGCCGGCGGGCGATTAAGTGGTTATTAAGACTTCCAGCCGCTCGCGGCCATGGGAAAGAGGACTGCGGAATGCAAAATGGCGCCGAAAATATTGCATCGCAACATGGTGGCCGCGCGACGCGGCGCGGTGTTTTGCGGGGGGCTATCGGGGTCGCTTTTGTCTTGGGGTCGGGGCGGGTCTGGCGGGAGTTCTGTGGACCCGAAAGGACATTGGCGCGCGTCTGTTCAATCCTTTCACGCTCGGTCAATTCGAGCTCGCCGCGGTGCCTGGACTCGCTCGGCCGGATGGCGAGCCGGTGGCGGGATTTTCCGCCGCCGACCTCGCGGGGCGACGGTCGATCCTGAATTTCTGGGCGAGCTGGTGTCCGAGCTGCGTCGAGGAACATGCGCTTCTCGTCGATCTCGCGGCGCGCGACCTCGCGCCGATCTTCGGCGCCGATGTGAAGGACGAGGCCAAGCACGCGCGAGAGTTTCTCACCCGACGCGGAAATCCCTACCGTGCCGTGGGCGCCGACAACCGGGGGTTTCTGCAACGCGCGCTCGGCGCGCGCGGCGTTCCCGCGACGTTCGTCATCGCGCCGGGACCAAGGGTCGAGGTCGCGATCTTCGGCGAACTCGACCGCGCCGCGATCGAGGACAAGATTCTTCCCGCGCTTACCCAAACGGGCTAAGGCGGCTTTCAAGATCGGAAAGAAACAGAACGCTCGCCAAGTAAATGCGGGCGCAAAAAACACTTCCGCAAGCGGCCCGCGCACAAATGGCCCGCTCCGAGCCGGCGACAATCATGGAAACATGAAATTCATTTCAGCAAGTTAGAATAATCCTTAATAACTCTTAATATAGGCGTGTCAGTAATTAAACTGATGGTAATCAAATACATAACTATTACTATAAGCGTGTTGCCTAATACGCTTGGAGCAACCCGCAAGGCCCTTCTTAACTTTGCCGGAAAAGTTCTTGATGCCCCATTGGCTTCTGGGATGGTTTGCTCCGTCATGTTCGTTCCTCGGCTCAACACCACGCTCGCGCGCCGTTCCCGACGTCGCGGCCGCCAATTAAGTGGTGCTGGAAAGGCGTTCGGAAAACGCCGCCGGCAAAAAAGTTCGAACCTTCGACGCTTTCTGAAAAGCGCCGCAAACCTTTTGGCGAAAGTGGACGCCGGTCCTAGTCCCCACGCGCCGGGATGGCGATGCGCGGCGGATTGCCCAAGCGCTTGTCGAGATAAGCGTCGACTTCAGCGATGAGCGGGTCGATTTTATTCTCGAAAAAGTGATTGGCGCCCTTCACCACGGCATGCTCGATCATGATGCCCTTCTGCGTTTTAAGCTTTTCAATCAGGCCGGTGACCTCCTTCAGAGGAGCCACGCGGTCGAGATCGCCGTGGATAAACAAGCCGGAGGACGGGCAGGGGGCCAAGAACGAGTAGTCGAAACGGTTGGCCGGCGGCGCGACCGAAACGAAGCCCTCGATCTCGGGACGCCGCATCAGAAGCTGCATCCCGATCCAGGAGCCGAACGACACGCCGGCGATCCAGCAGGCGCGCGCCTCGGGATTGACGGCCTGAGCCCAGTCGAGCGCGGCCGCCGCGTCCGAAAGCTCGCCGGCGCCGTGATCGAACGCGCCCTGGCTGCGGCCGACGCCTCTAAAATTGAAGCGCAGCACCGAGAACCCNNTGCAGCACGATGGCTATGGGCGCGCCGCGCGTCGCGGATTGATGAAAGCGGCCTTCCAGCCTGCCGGCCGGGCCAGTGAAGATGACTTCGGGCATTTGCCTCCCCAGTAGCTTTAAGTTAAATATCGGTGAACGCGCCGATGCTTCGCACGGACTGTTCGGCTTTGCCGGCCTTATCCGAGAGAGCGCATCGCGCCCGCGCGACTGCCCTGCATTGCAGCTTTCTAGCATGCGGCGAGGTCGCGAATGCAAGCAATTTCGACATATTGGCCGTGCCGCCGGTCGGTTTGCCGGCCAGGGCCGGCGCGCGCGCCGCGATTTCTGGCGCTCCTCGATCGTCCAGCGCGGCGCTAGCCCCTCGGTCGAGGCGGGCCGACGGAAAACCCGCTTTTCTAACCTCGCCGTCTCTATATTGTCGTCGCGGGGCCGTCCGGTGATCGGCGAACCCTTAAACAAAAGGCGATTATGTAGTTGACGAACCACGAAAGGTGATGTAGCTTCAGAGTCAAGGAGCTAGATCAATGTCCGTTCTCTCGCAGGCCCACTTCCACGACGAACCCGCCGCTTTCGCCCATTTGGAGCGTCTACTGTGGCCGGAAGGCCCCGTTTGCCCTCATTGCGGTTCGGCGTCTGGGAAGCATTACGACTTGCGCAAGACGCGCCTCGGCCTCCGCAAATGCTCGGATTGCCGCAAGCAGTTCACCGTGAAGGTTGGCACGGTTTTCGAGAGCGCGCACGTCCCGCTGCATAAGTGCCTGCAAGCCGTCCACCTGCTTTGCTCGTCCAAGAAGGGCATTAGCGCGCATCAACTGCATCGCGTGCTTGAGGTTCAATACAAGACCGCGTGGTTCCTTGCTCATCGCATCCGCGAGGCCATGCGCTCGGGCGCGCTTGCTCCGATGGGCGGCCCCGGTAGCGTCGTGGAAGTTGACGAGACTTTCATCGGCAAGAAGCCCGGCGCTCCCGTGAAGCGTGGCTACGGCCACAAGAACGCGGTTCTTTCGCTTGTGGATCGCAAGAGCGGCGAAGTTCGTTCGTTCCATGTGGACGGCACGAAGGCTTCCGATCTTGTCCCGATCATCAAGGCGAACGTCGCAAAAGAAACCGCGATCATGACAGACGAAGCCGGCCAGTATCACAACCTCGGCGCCGACTTCGCCAGCCATGAAAGCGTCAACCACGGCAAAGAGGAATATGTGCGCGGCGACGTTCATACGAACACCGTCGAAGGCTACTACAGCGTGTTCAAGCGCGGCATGAAGGGCGTTTATCAGCACTGCAAGGAGAAGCACTTGCATCGCTACGTCGCGGAGTTTGATTTCCGCTACACGAACCGTTCTGCTCGGGGCTGCGAGGATCAAGAGCGCGCTACGCGTGCCTTGAAGGCATCCAAGGCAAGAGGATCACTTATAATCCAGTTGACTGCTGATCGTGACCCTTGACACGAATCGGTTAGCGACCAATCTTCAGTTTGCCGGGGGCGCGTGAGTGCGCCGCGAGGTTCGCCTCACCCGGCGCCCACCTCCCAGCTTCCGCTGGGGAACTTGACTAATCCATATCCCAGAATTTTCTTCGAAGGCCCTGTTCTGAATGCAGGCAACAGTAACTTCGCGAAGGTTTGGTCCTTGGAATTAAAATATCTCCCGATTGCTCCCGCGATCATGTCGGCAAATTGAACCCCCACACTTTGATGGCTCGGTGCCAAAAATAGTGTTTCAACGAAATTATCATAGCTACTGAAGTTTGACGCGCTCGAATGCACCAGCTTTTGGTGATGCTTCCTCAGACGTTCATCTTGTTTGCGTCCTCGATGATCAGATATGATTATCCCACATTCTGTGTGTTTGTTCGGCCCAACTTCCTGCAAAAGATACTGGAATCTCTCAGTAACTGGTTTATATGTATATTCATATAAGTCCTCTTCGTCTTTTATGTAGCTTTTCGTGTACGCAGTAGGCGCGTGAGATATGCAAGCTATTATTTTCAACTCAGCCCGTTTGGTTATCAACTTAAACATGTCGCTTCTAAAATTAAATCTTTGTTCCATGTTAAGGTGCGACACGTTATTAATTGCTTCTTTGTTCCTTTCTCCAAAATGTCGCCATTTAATTTCACCAACAATTCTGTATCGCTCATCGTTCTTTAGGCTTTTAAAATCCTCAGACAGCGCTTTCCAAGAGATCGCTGGCATTGCTAACCCGGCGATGACAAAGTGTGGCTGCGTCTGTGTGGAGGTTGGCTTTGGCGGCGTCCCAGACTCGTCGATGAAAAGCAGGTGCATAGGGTTGCTCACATGAAGAAGCACGAAGTGACTTCAAAAACACAGTCTGAAGCTTTCGTCGAATCCGCCCGCGAACTCGGCTGCGACGACGACCCCGCGCATTTCGACGAAGTGCTCAAGAAGGTCGCGCGACATAAGCCGGCGGATGGCGATAAGCCGGTCAACGCGCCTCCGAAGAAAGAAGTTGAGAAATGAAATGGCTGCTTCTCTCGCCATTAGCGGAGGCCTTCGTTCAGTTTGGGATTCGTATCAGGCAGGCGCAACTGAAGGCACTCGGCCTCTAGTTTCGATGAAGCCATGTTGTTGGCATTGTAAATTCTTGGCTCGCTGAAAAATCTATGCCTACCTCTATTACCAATACAGAGTCATGCCCTCCCAGAAATGCTGGTTTGTTCGCTGGCTTGTCTATTGCAGCGGAAATCTGGGCCGCATTCAGTGTTGATTTTACGAAATATCCGAACACGTCTGCCGTAACAGATCGCCAAACTAATTCCGGCGCAATCGCAGATACGCTGGCAAGTTGCGTTTGCAACGGCGGGACAACAGCCGCCAAATGGCGTGGGCTTGTATCACCAAGCCTAACAACCACGAGAAAACGTCGGAAAGCCAACATGGAGCATCCTTTATGCGCGAAGACCCGCTATCGCTTGATCCTTACATCGGTCCGTTCCCTCGTCAGGAAACCAACGTCACCGTCTTGTTAGATTCGTTAGTGCGGATTGAATCCAACTTAGAGTCGACGACTGGTGTTGAGCTATCTGCTTTAGCTCCGCAATCTCTTTCTCCTGAGTTTTTAGAAGAGAGCCGAGGTTGTAATAGTCCAGCACTCCTACGGGAACGCCACAGCTAACGCACTGAAGGACGGATTGCTTGAAATTGCCTCCTATGGGATCGACCGTTTTTATTTCCCATTGGGTTCCGTTGCATTTCGGGCAATTTGTTGTGAAAGACATAGCGAATCTCCGGTTGAGTAGCCTCATGCTCTCAACCTACCCGATTCGCCGTGGTTCGCAAACTACATAATCCCCAAACAAAAGGCCACGGCGATTCCTGTTGCGGGAGGAAGCTACGATGAATATTATACTAAAATGGTCAACTTTTAACGGCGGCGGTCGCCATAGGGAACCAAGGCAGATGGCTCGGTCATTCGTTTATTCCAGCGCTCTGGTCGCTTTCGCGGCGATTTTCTCGATCTCGATCTCTAACGCCGGCGCCGCCCCGAAAGACGGCTGGGCGGGATGCCGTAGCGCAAATCCCGATGAGCGCATCGCCGGATGCACCAGCGTGATCGATCACATCGCCAAGGAGTCGCGCCACAATAAGATCGCGGCCTATTTCAACCGCGCCGGCGCTTACGAAGCCAAGGCGAATTGGGATCGGGCGATCGAGGATTACACCAAGGCGCTCGAACTCGACCCCAAATCCGCGACGATACTCAGCGCGCGCGCCTCCGCTTATCGGGGCAAGGGCGATCTCGATCACGCGCTCGCCGAATATAGCGTCGTCTTGAGCGAGAGCCCGAAGGACGCCGTCGCCCATCTTGGTCGTGGCGAAATTTATCATTTAAAGGCCGATTACGATCACGCCATCGCCGATTATGACGAGGCGATCAAGCTGGACTCCAAAAACGCCGCGGCCTTCAGCGCGCGCGCCATCGCATGGCGCTTGAAGGGCGACGCCGAAAAAGCGCTGGCGGATCTGAGCGAGGCGGTCAAGCTCGACAAAAAAACGGCGGCGGCTCTGAACGCCCGCGGCGCCTTCTATCAATCAAAGGCCGATTTTGAGCACGCCCTCGCGGATTTCAGCGACGCGATCAAGCGCGACCCCAAGTCGAACCAATCCTACAGCAATCGCGGCCTCGCCTATCACGCCAAGGGGGATCTGGATCACGCCATCGCCGATTTCGACGAGGCGATCAAACGCGATCCAAACTACGCGGCCGCTTATCTTAATCGCGCCAACGCCTGGCGCGCCAAGAAAGACTTGGACCGCGCGAAGCAGGATTACGAGGTGGCGCTCAAGCTGAAGCCGGAATTGGCCTCGGCGAAGAAGGGCCTCGATGAAGTGGAGAAATTAATCGCCAAAAAGGCGGCGACGGCCGCTCCGACGGCGGCGCCCACGCCGGCCGCGAGCCATTAAGCCGGGCGCTCGGCGTCGCCGGCGCGAAACAGAAATGCGAAATGCCCCCTCCCGGGATGCTCGGTCGCGCGGGGAGGGGGCGAGAGTTCAGGCCGTCAACGGCCCCAGGCGCCGGCCGTGGGCGTCACAAAGCTTTCGCCGCGGCCAGCACGGCCTCGGCATGGCCGGGAACCTTGACCTTCCGCCAGATTTTCGCGATGCGGCCATCGGCCGCGATGAGAAAGGTCGAGCGCTCGACGCCCATGTATTTCCGGCCATACATGCTTTTTTCGACCCACACGCCATAGGCGCCGAGGGTCGCCTTCGTCTCGTCCGAGGCCAGCGGAATCGCCAGTTCGTATTTGACGCGGAACTTGTCGTGGCTTTTGACGGAATCCGGCGACAGACCAATAATCGTCGTTCCGGCCTTGTCGAATTTGTCGCGTAGCGCGTTGAACTCCATCGCCTCCTTGGTGCAACCCGAAGTGTCGTCCTTTGGGTAAAAATAGAGAACCAGATTCCGGCCCTTCAGCCCAGCGAGCGACAGCGTCTCTCCCCCCGCGCCGGGCAAATGAAAATCTGGCGCTGCGTCGCCTTCTTGCGGTTGGCTGGTCGCGGCCGTCATCGGGCTTTCCTTTCGTGTCGCGAGAAATTATGTTCGTTATCAGTTTGCAAAGGCCGCGCGAGCAATGCAAGCGCCGTTCCGAAAAGGCGGCGCCCCGCGCGCGACGCGAAAAGTCAATTGGAGGCGACAAGTCGCGCCGATAGCCGATACTTTAAGCAGGAAAGATCGGCGCATTAGCGGGGACGGAGCGCTGGCGAGAGCGATATGTCGATCGGCGCCATTGTTTCGGCTCAAGCGCGGACAATTATAGGAGCTTCGCCGCCGCCGCGGGGCGTCGCGGCCGGCGAGTCGGCGCGATTTGCGAGGGACGAATGACTCAAGACAAATGCGAGGGCGATTGACGGACGGACGACGCGGCGACGCGGAGATCCTATCGAACGAGGTCGACTTGACGGCTGTGCGGCTGCAAGCGCCGCGGCTGCTCTGCGCCGCGCGCCGGGTTACGCGCGCCTGCATCTATCTCGGGCTAGGCGTTCTCGCGGTTTTGAGCGTGTCAATCGGCGGCTTTCTTCTCGTGCTGGCGCGCGGTCCAATCGGCTTCGATTGGCTTACGCCCGTCATCGTCAAGTCGTTGGACGAGCTCTACGCGCATCGATACGATTTTGGACTCGGAGGCGTCGCGTTCGCGAGCACGGACCACGGACCGACGCTCACCGCCGCGGGATTGACGGTGAAATCCGACGGCCGGACGATTGTCGCGGCGCCGCGAGCCGAACTTTCCGTGGATTTGTCTTCCTTGCTGCTTGGCCGGGTCAAGCTGCGCCGACTGGAAATGCTGGATCTGGAGCTGCGCCTCGCGGTGATGCCCGATGGTCGGGTCACCATCTCGGCGGGGACGGCCCCGCAGGACGCCCTTTCGCTCGATTCGCGGGCTCCAGCGCCCCTGACGCCGAGCGCCCCGACCGACCAGGGCGACGCGGCCGATAGCGCGAAGTTGCTCGCGCGGGGCGGGGCGGCGCTGCGCCTGCTGACCGATCTCGTGACCAGTCCAGACAGCGCGATCGGCGCCATCGACCGGGTTGGCGTCCTGCATGGCCGGCTGGTCATCGACGATCGCACGCTAGACCGGGTGATCCGCTATGACGACCTCACGCTAAGTCTCGATAAGGGCGCTGGCGGGATGAAATTCAATCTTGCCGCGACCGGCGCGACCCGCCGCTGGGGAGTGGTGGCGACCGCGCAGGGCCTGCCTGGCGGGCGGCGCGTGTTCGAGGCGAACGCGCAAGGCTTTTCGCTCGACGAGATCGCGCTGTTCGGCGGTCTGCGGAACCTGCCGTTCGACAGCGACGCGCCCCTATCGGCGCAGATGCACTTCGCGCTGGGCCAGAACGACCTCGTCGCCGAGGCGAGCGGTGGGATCACGGTCGGCGCGGGCTATTTTCGCCTGGACGAGCCCGATTTCGAGCCCGTCATGATCCAGTCCGTTTCCGGCGCCGCGCATTGGGACCGGAAGAGTCGGCAATTCGTGATCTCGCCGATAAAGATCAGGACCGGCGCGCTGGATATGACCATCGAAGGCGCGGTGGCGCCCCCGGCGGCGAGCGTCTCGGTTCCGCCAGACGCGGCGCCTGCCGAGGGAGACTCTTGGATTGGTTCCTTGCGCCTCGCGAAACCGAGCAGCGTCGGGCCCGAGCGCGCCGGACAATCGCCGCTGACGCTCGAACGCTCCTCGCTCAGGCTGCATCTCTCGCCCATCCAGAAAAAATTGACGATCGAACAATTCGAACTTGTCGGGCCCGAGGTGAATTTAACGGGCTCGGCGGCCGCCGACTGGGTGGATGAGCCCCATATCGCCTTCGGACTGACGTCGGACAACACCCAGATACAGGCGCTGGTGCGCCTCGTGTCCACCCATGTGGCGGCGCCGGTCCGCAATTGGCTGATCGAACACCTGCCGCTGGGCGCCATTCGACACGGCGAATTCAAAGCCGATTTCACGCGGGCGAACATCATCGCCATGCGCTATGAGCAGCCGCCGCCCGACGCCGCGATTCACGCCGAGGCCGATCTCGTCAATGTGGCCTTGTTGGATTTGCTCCCCGGCCTGCCGCCTCTGCGCAATTTGTCGATGCATTTGCGTCAGACCGGCCGCACGCTGACTTTGGACGGCGCCAGCGCCGTGCTGGACACGCCGCATGAACGCCGGCTCGCGCTCTCCGAAGGCAGTTTTGTAATCGACGACAACATGTTGAAGCCGGCGCCGGCCACGCTCGATTTGCGCTTTGCCGGAAATGTCGAAGGCGTCGCCGAGATTCTCGCCCTTCCGAGCCTCGCGCCCTATGCGAACTTGCCGCTCGATCCTTCGCAGTTGAAGGGGCAGATCGACGGCCGCTTGCGGGCCAATATCGAGATAGGCGACCAAGCGCGTGGCGATCATACGGTTGTATCGATCGAAGCGAATACGACCAATCTCTCGGTCGATCGCTTTGTGGGAGCCGAGCGACTCGACAATGGCGCGCTCAACATTGTTAACGACCACGCCGGGCTGCGCGTCAGCGGAACAGGGCGGCTGTTCGGCGGGCCGACAACGCTCGACATTCGTCGCGCCGGCGACGAAAAAGCCGTGACGCAGGCGCAGTTCTCCGTTGTGCTGGACGAGGCGGCGCGCGCCAAGGCCGGCTACGCCCTTCCCGGCGTCGTGGGCCCAATAACCGCCTCGGTGAAGACGCAGCTGCCACTATCCGAGACCGAAACGCCGGTCGAACTCGACCTGACCCGCGCTTCGCTCGACAATCTGGCGCCGGGCGTCGCCAAGCCGTCGGGCAAGGCCGCGAAAGCCCAATTCACCCTGGTCAAGCGAGCGGATGGAATGACGCTCGATCATTTCGCGCTCGACGCGGGCGCGATGCAGCTTTCGGGCGTGGTCGAACTGGCGCGCGACGGAGCCTTCCGCTCCGCGAAATTTTCGCAGTTCCGGCTTTCGCCCGGAGACGACGCCAGGTTCGAGGCGCAGCGGAGCGGCGATGTTCTGAAGCTCACGGTGCGCGGGAACAATGTCGACGCGCGGCCATTCCTTCACGGCCTCGCGGAGAGCAACGGCGAACGGCAGGCGCCGGGCGCGGGCAAGGGTCCGGTATCCTTCGACGACATAGATCTCGATCTGAAATCCGCGCTGGTGACCGGCTACGGCAAGCAAATCCTCTCCAATGTCGATTTCAAATGGGAGCGCCGGGGCAATAAACCGCGCGTGTTTTCGCTCACCGGCAGTTTTGGCCGCGAACCGCTCGCCGTCGCGCTAATGCGCAATCAGAACGGGCCGCCGCAAGTTGAAATTTCCACCTCGGACGGCGGGTCGCTGATGTCCTTCCTCGCCCTCTATGACCGGATGGACTCCGGCGCGCTCAACGCCCGTGTGCAGTTGGGCGCGCAGGGGCGCGTCGATGGCATGCTGCATGTGCGGGACTTTTACCTCAAGAACGAGCCGGCGATGCGCCAACTGATGTCGCAGGGCGCGCCTCGCGCCGACGATAAGGGCGTCCTGAGCTTCGATCCCGAATCCGTGCGCGTCGCCCGGCTGCAAATGAATTTCGTCTGGGGCGGCGGCAAACTGGCGCTCAGCGACGGCATAATGTCCGGGCCGGAGATGGGCCTGCTGTTCGAGGGCGACGCGGATATCACGCGCGACACCCTCGATATTAGCGGCTCCTACGCGCCGCTCTATGGCCTCAACAATCTCGTGACGAATATCCCGCTGGTGGGCCCGCTGATCACCGGCGGCGCTCACGAAGGGGTGATCGCGCTCAATTACCGGGTCACCGGCAAGGTCAGCGCGCCGATTGTCAACGTCTCGCCGGCCTCGCTGCTGACGCCGGGGCTGTTCCGCAAGATCATGGGCGTGATGGACGGCACCGCGCGCCCGGAAGCGCAGGGGCGGTAAAGCTACGCCCGCTCCAACAGCACATGCTTCTTCTTGCCGAGCGACAGTTTCGCCACGCCGTCCTTCTCGAAATCCTTGTTTCCAAGCGTCGCGCGCTCGTCGGTGACGGGAGCGTCATTGACGCGCAGCCCGCCTCCCTTCACCTGCCGCCGCGCTTCGCCGGTCGAGGCGACGAGGCCCGCCTTGACGAAGGCCGTCAGCACGCCAAGGCCCGCCGCGACTTCCTCCGCGTCGACCTTGACCTTCGGCAAGGACAGCGCCACCGCGCCTTCCTCGAAAGTGGTCTTCGCGGTGGCGGCGGCTTGCTCGGCCGCCTCGCGCCCATGCACCAGCGCGGTCGCTTCGGTCGCAAGCGTCTTCTTGGCCTCGTTGATCTCGGCGCCTCGCAGCGCCGCCAGCTTCGCGATCTCGTCCAGCGGCAGGAAGGTGAACAGCTTCAGGAAGCGCTCCACGTCCGCGTCCTCGCTGTTGCGCCAATATTGCCAGTAATCGTAGGGCGACAGCAGGTCGGCGTTGAGCCAGACCGCGCCAGCCGCTGTCTTGCCCATTTTCGCGCCGGAAGAGGTGGTGAGCAGCGGCGAGGTCAGGCCGTAAAGCTGCGGGCAGCCCATGCGCCGGCCGAGATCGACGCCCATGACGATATTGCCCCATTGATCGGAGCCGCCCATTTGCAGCAGCGCGCCATGACGCTTGTTTATCTGCGCGAAATCATAGGCTTGCAGACACATATAGTTGAATTCGATGAAGGATAGCTCGTGCTCGCGCTCCAGGCGCAGCTTTACGCTGTCCATCGTCAACATGCGGTTGACCGAAAAATGCCGCCCCACGTCGCGCAGAAACTCGATGTAATTCAAGCCCGCCAGCCAGTCGGCGTTGTCCAGCAGCAGCGCGTCGCCGGCGGCGTCGCCAAAACGCAGAAACTTCTCGAAAACGGTCTTGATCGAGGCCTTGTTGGCGTCGATCTGCTCGATCGTCAACAGCTTGCGGCTCTCGTCCTTGCCGGAAGGGTCTCCGACCCGCGTCGTGCCGCCGCCGACCAGCGGCAGCGGCTTGCCGCCGGTGCGTTGCAGCCAGGCGAGCAGCATGATCGGCAAAAGCGAGCCGATATGCAGGGACGGCGCGGTGCAATCGAAGCCGATATAGGCCGAAAGGCCGCCCTTGCGCGCTTCTGCGTCGAGCGCGCCAAAATCGGTGCACTGATGCACGAATCCGCGCGCGATCAGCGTGGCGAGAAATTCGGATTTGGGGGCGAACTCGTCGGACATGGGAGCGTTCGTTGGAGCGGCCGCCGATTTCGACGGGCTACGCGCGGTTGTTAAAGGGAAGGGGGAATAGGCGCAAGGGTCGCTCTCTTGCCGCTCCCGCGCGCGCTCTGCTAAGACCCGCGCGCCCTTCGCTTCTCCCCAAAGGATCGGGATGCTCTTTTACGAACCGCTGTTCCTATTCCTGTTCGCGCCGGCGGTTTACCTTTTATATCTCGCGGTCGGCGCGCGGAGGGCGTCGAGGGCGCTCGTGCTGCTGCTCGCCAGCATCGTATTTTACGCCTGGAGCGAGCCGGTCTTCGTGTTCGTCGTCTTCGCCTCGGTCGCGCTCGATCTTTTTGTCGCGCGGCGGATTTTCGCGCTTCGCGAGGGGGCGCCGGAGCGGTCAAACTGGCTGACGCTGGGCGTCTGCGCCAATATCGGCATCCTCGTCTATTATAAATACACCGGCTTTCTCGCCGTGAATTTCGACGCTCTGCTTGGCGCGCTCGACCTCGGCGGCGTGAGCATCCCCAAGATTGCGCTGCCCATCGGCGTCTCTTTTATTGTTTTCGAAAAGATCACCTATCTCGTCGATGTCTATCGCGGCGTCACGGCGCCGGCGCGGACCGTCTCGCTCTATGCGCTTTACGTGTTCTTCTTCCCAAAACTTCTGGCCGGCCCGATCGTCAAATATCACGACATCGCCGGCCAGATGGAGGCCTGTCCCCCAGCCCATGTCGACGATTTCGTCCTCGGCTTTTCCCGCTTCATGCTGGGGGTCATCAAGAAGGTGCTGCTCGCCGACGCGCTCGCCGGCGGCGCCGATCTCGTCTTCGCGCATGACCCGGCGGAGTTGGGGTTTGTCGAGGCCTGGGCGGGCGTGATTTTCTTCACATTTCAGATTTACTTCGATTTCTCCGGCTATTCGGACATGGCCATCGGTCTCGCCCGCATGTTCGGCTTTCGCCTGCTGGAGAATTTCGACGAGCCCTATATCGCGACCACGATGACCGAATTCTGGCGCCGCTGGCATATGTCGCTGACCAGCTGGATACGCGAATATCTCTATTTTCCGCTCGGCGGAAACCGTCGGGGCGCGCTACGCACGCATTTTAATCTGTGGCTGTGTTTCCTCGCCTCGGGCCTGTGGCATGGCGCGGCCTGGAACTATATCGCCTGGGGTGCCTATAACGGGTTGTTTCTGGTGCTGGACCGGCTGTTTTTGGCCCGAGCGTTGGGGCGGCTGCGGCCTTGGGAGGCAAATATCGCGACCTTTTTCATCGTCATGGTGGGATGGACGATCTTTCGCTCGACGGCTTCGCTGCATCAGGCCGGCGCCATGCTGGCGCTGATGGCGCAGCCTTTCACGCGGGCGCCCGGAGCGCAGATGATTCCATCCTATTACTGGCTCGCCGCGCTCATCGGCGCCGGCGTCGTCGTCGCGCAGCGCGCCGTGCTTTCGATCGAGGGCTTCAACTGGATGGATTTGGCGCGCCGCCACGCGCTTTTGGCCAATACGCTGCTCGCCCTGCTGTTCGTCGCGGCGCTGGCGAAGGGGCTCGCCGACCCGTTCAAGCCCTTTATCTATTTCAGGTTCTAGCCATGACCCGACGCATCGTGGAGAGACTGCCGATTTTCGCCTGCGCGGGATTCATCGGCTTTTTGTTCCTCGCCAGTCTTTGGAACTACGCGGTCGAGCGCGATTGGCCCAAGCTGCGCATCCGCAGCGCTCAGCCCTTAAACGGAGTGACGCCGCCCGAGCCCGCGCCTTGGACGTTGAGCGCCTTCCTTACTAGCGAAACGCAGCGGGCCGTGTCGATGAACCTTGGACGCGCCTCGCCGGTGTTTCCGATTTCCGTGCGGGCGAAGAACCAGACCATGTATTCGCTGTTCGGGGTCTCCGGCGCGGCCAATATCGCCATCGGGCGCGACGGGCAGTTGTTCGGCTGGGAATATATCGACGAATTTTGCTCTCGGGGCAGGGCGCCGACCGCCGCGGCGGGCCTCGACCACTGGGCCGACGCGATCACGGAAATCGCCGCCGCCGCGAAGACGCGTGGCAAGGGCTTCGTCTATCTGATCTCGCCCTCGAAACCCGCGCACCTCCCGCAATATCTGCCGGTGGGGCTGACATGCCCGGCGCTGGCGCGGGGCGGGTCGCGAGACAAGCTCGCTCCGTTTCGCGCGGCGCTGGAACAGCGAGGCGCACCCTATGTCGACGGCGCGCGATTAATGGACGCCGAGCGGATGAACTACGCGATCGACTTTTTTCCGCGCGGCGGGACGCATTGGGACCTGCTTGGCGCCGCGTTGACCCTGCGCGACATAAACCGGGCTTTCGAGGCGAGCCCTGGCGGCTCGCCCGTCGGGCGCTTCGAGTTCGACTGGCGCGAGGACGATTTCGCCAAGGGAACCGACCGCGATCTGCTCGAACTGCTCAACCTCTACTGGCCGCCGGATCATTATCCGACCGCAATCGTCGAGGGTCGCGGGAATGGCGGGGCGTGTCCGCGAACGCCGCATATTTTGATGGTGGGCGATAGTTTCATGCGCGAACTCATCGTCGTTTCGGCGCAAACGCCCTGTCCGCCAACGATCGACTACTGGTTTTACATGCGCGACGATCGTGGCGGCTTCATGCTGGCGCGCTTTGTCACGGCGCCGGGCGAAATCGGCAATGGCGCCCGCCTCACCGCCGACCTCGCCCAATTGCCGCGAAGCTTCTTGGACGCCGACGCCGTGGCGCTGGAAGAAAACGAGCTCAACATCAGCGAAACCAAACAGGTCGGCAATTTGCTGGCGGCGGCGGGGGCGTTGAATTAGAGCAAGCTCCAAAAAAGTTGATAGACTTTTTCGATAAGAGCTTGCTCCAACATTTTGATTTTGAGCGATTTTTTATTGTTCAAACGATTCCGTTCGAACGGAAAGCGCTCTAAGCCGACTCAAGCCGCTCCCGCGGCTTCCTCCCGCCAATAGCCCGCCGCGCGGGCGACGCGCGCGTATTCGGCCCGCACTTCATGCGGTCCATATGTCCGCTCCAGCCGCCGCACGATGAAATGTCCGCGCGCGAGAGTCTGGAAGTGTTCGGTGAAAGCGAGATTGATCACGGCGCCACTGATCGCGCCGAGAACGGGGGCGGCCTGCGCCGCCGTCTTCTGCGAGACGACGACGCCAAAACGCCCCGAGATCATGCCGATCAAACGGACGAGCGCGGGTGCCGATTCGGAGGCGACGCCTCTGCGGGCGACATAACCCGCCGCATCGGACACCGACTTGGCGAACAACCCGCGCAACGCGAGATAGCCGCCCTCCATGACCTTTTCGTCCTCGCCATGTCCGCCGAGCGCGAACACTTCGAGACAGGCCATCGCGGCCGCCGGATCGGAAAGATCTTCCCCTTCCGCGCGGGCGATGTCTGCGATGGCGCGTAGCATGATCGTTGTTGAAATCGGCAGTTCGACCGGCAGGCTGGCCAGGCCGAGCGCGCCGCCGAGCGCGCCCGAGACCATCGCCAACTGGCGATGGCGCAGCCGCGTATCGGCGACGGGCTTCCCCTTAAGACTGGCGAGCGCGACATTCATCGCGCCAAACAGCGCCCTTCGCGCCGCGATCGCGCTGACCTGCTGAAGTTTCGCCGGCATGAACCGACCGGCGAAGCCAATCTGGCGGCCGGCGAGATGCGCGAGCTTCTTGGCAAAGCTGGTTTTCTCCAACGCGGCGACGGCGGATTCAAGGGCGGCGCTGTCGGCTTTGTTCATGCGATTCGTTGGAACCGGCAGGGGATAGGTCACGGGCGCTGTTCCACAAGGGCCGAATTTGGCTTATCCGATAAGATCGGGCGTCGGAAGCGCGCTTGCAAGTGGGGCGCGCCCCGGCTCAGGTTGTCGCGAAATATTGATCAGGCAGGGGAGGCGCGATCGAACGCCGCTCGCTTGATGCGACCAACCGGAACCTCGGCCTTCGTGACCGGGCTTTTTCGCACCGCTCGCGCGGGGGGATCGCGCTGTTGGCGCGGCTTTTGATTTTAGAAGGGCTGCCAATTCAAAATTGTGAAACTTGTCCTTCGATTCCATGAACGCCGTCCATGGCGTCTTGTCCATGGAATTATTGGAGTTGCGGCGCCATTGAACCATCAAGCGCCCGTCAAGCATAGCGCATGAAATATTCAAGAATATCTCATGGTAACTTCATGTAAGTCTCATTCAAACCTCACATGTAAATGCTAGAACTCCGCGTCGATGTGGCGAACATCGTGATAGACGAAGGAGAGACTCCATGAGCGACAATGTATCGAATAGCGCCAACAAAGCGGTTGCCGAAAAGCCCGAAAAGTGGACTGGCAAAATCGCCGGAGCCGGGGTCGGCTTCGTGCTCGGCGGGGCGATTGGCTACGTGCTGCTCGGCTACGGCGGAGTTTTTTTCGCTGGCGTTGTGTGCGCCCTGCTTGGCGGCGCGCTTGGCGCGGCCTTCGACTGAGTTTGCAACTCTCGACCCAGTTCGTATGCGTTGCGTCGCCCGCGTGAATTTTTGAGCGCGGAAGCGTTCAAACGGGCCCCACGGTCCTCTGTTGCGTCGCCTTTACAACTGCCCCTTGTGTGGCGACTCCGTGCGGCGCGCGCGGAGTCTTTTTTTGCCAGTTTTATGGACGTCGATCGATTTTTTTCCCAGGAACCTCTCGCGTCAGGGCGAGGCGCGCAGTTTTTGATAACACGTTAACGCGATAACGTGTTATCAATGCTCATTGGCGCGCATGGCGCGCGTGATTGCGTTCGGCGCAAGTACCTGAGGCCAAGCTCGATGAGCGACGCCGCCAACAAAGCTGGAACCGGCCAGTTGATCGGGGTGCGAATGCAGCCCGACGAACTCGCCGCGATCGACTGCTATCGTCGCGATCTACCGGGCGTCCCCAGCCGCCCCGAGGCCATGCGACGGCTGTGCGTCCAGGCGCTGGACCCGCGCGCCGACAATTCCGCGGCGCCCGCCTTGCGCCCGCTGCGAGAGATTGTCCGGGACTTTTTCGACGCCGATCCATCGAGAGTCGGGATCTTCCTTCGCGGCCGCGACGAAGACACGACGCCCGCCGAAGCGGTCGAAATCAGCTTTTCTCCGGAGGACGACACGAGCTTCTCGATCCTGCAACGCGCGGCGCGCGACGTGCTCGAAGCATACCAGCGCTTCGCCAAGGCGGGCGATCCGGCCGCGCGGGAATTATGCGCGCGAATGCACACAATTCTCGACGACAAGGCCATCGCCGACCAGGACCAATATTTGACGACTTTCGCGAAAGGCTCGAGACGTGGACGCCAGCGTTGATGGGGATTGGGAGATCATCTGGCTCCGCGCGGCGATTCGGCGCCTAGGCGGAGTTGAATTACAGATATATCCAACTGAAATAAAGATGATAAAAAATCGGAGCGAATTTTTTTATTTGAACAAATACACCAACGCTTCTTCGTGCTAGAGCGGAATCCGATCAACCTG
>PLZT01000176.1 GCA_003152255.1 Methylocystaceae bacterium
GATTGGAAGGCCAAGGTTGGCGAAAACTCCGCGGTCGAGTGGCCCGTCGGTCTCGGCGCCAAGGGCAATGAGGGCGTCGCCAGCACTGTCGCTAACACCAAGGGCGCGATCGGCTATGTCGAATACGCCTACGCCAAGCAGAACAAGATGACCTTCGTCAAGATGGTCAACAAGGACGGCAAGGTGGCCCCGCCGACAACCGAGAGCTTCCAGGCCGCCGCCGCCAATGCCGATTGGGCCAAGTCGCCGGGGTTCTTTCAAATCCTGACGGACGAGCCGGGCGCCAAATCCTGGCCGATCACCGCCGCGACCTTCATCCTGCTGCCCAAGCAGCCGCAGGACGCCGCCGCGACGGCCGAGGCGCTAAAATTCTTCGGCTGGGCCTTCGCCAAGGGCGGCAAAGCGGCCGAGGAGCTGGATTACATTCCGCTGCCCGAGGCTCTCGTCGCGTTGATCAAGAAGAGCTGGGCCGCCAATATAAAGGATCCGGACGGCAAGCCGCTCGCCAATTGATATTGGAGTCCGGCTTGGACCAAATGGATCGATGTCCCTGGCGGCCGCGACGCGGCGACCGCCAGGCTTCCCTTTCCCGCTGGGCGAACGCCGCGCGGCGGGGCTTTGCGTGGAAATGGCCTTGACCGAACAAACCTTCGAAGACCCCGGCGTCGACAACCTCGCCAAGGAAGCACACGTGTCAGATATTGCGTTGAGCGGCGAGCGAGCGAAGTCCGCGGAGATTGATCGACGCCAGGTGCTCGGAAAACTTGGCCTGTTCGACAGGCTCTTTCACAAATTGACGTTGTCCGCCGCCGTCCTCGTGCTGCTGCTTTTAGGCGGCGTGATTGTTTCGCTGATTCAGGGCTCCCTACCGGCGATCCGCGCCTTCGGCTTTGGTTTTCTCGCGTCGCAATCCTGGAATCCCGTCACCGATAATTTCGGCGCCATGGCGCCAATTTACGGGACCGTGACAACATCGCTGATGGCCATGCTCGTGGCCGTTCCCGTGGGACTTGGGGTCGCGGTGTTTCTGACCGAGCTGTGCCCGCCGCCGCTGCGCCGGCCGATCGGCATGGCGATCGAGCTGCTGGCCGGCATCCCTTCCATTATCTACGGCATTTGGGGCCTCTTCGTGCTCGCCCCGTTCCTGCAGCAATATGTTCAACCGGCTTTGATTTCGACCTTCGCCGACACGCCCGTGCTGTCGACGCTGTTCGCCGGGCCGCCTTATGGCATCGGCGTGCTGACGGCGGGGCTCATCCTTGGCGTGATGGTGCTGCCCTTCGTCGCCTCCATCTCGCGCGACGTATTCGAGACCGTCCCGCCGGTGCTCAAGGAGGCGGCGTCGGGCATTGGCTGCACGACTTGGGAGGTCGTGCGCTATGTCGTGATCCCCTATACGCGCGTTGGCGTTATCGGCGGCGTGATGCTGGGCCTTGGACGCGCGCTTGGCGAGACCATGGCGGTGACCTTCGTCATCGGCAACGCGCACAAGATTTCCGGCTCGCTGATCGCGCCGGGCACGACGATCTCGGCCACCATCGCCAATGAATTCACCGAGGCGGTCGGTGATGTTTACACGTCGTCGCTGATCGAACTGGGATTGATCCTGTTCGTCATCACCTTCGTCGTTCTCGCCTGCGCGCGCTTGCTGCTGATGCGCATCGAGCAAAAGGCGGGAGCCTGATCATGTCGCTCTATGGCTCGCGTCGCCGCAACAACATCCTCGCCGCCGCGCTGTGCTGGGCGGCCGCCATCTTCGGCCTGTCCTGGCTGGTGATGATCCTTGGCGCCCTGGTCTACGAGGGGGGCAAAGGCCTGTCGCCGGACGTGTTCACGCAAATGACGCCGCCCCCAGGCGCCGCCGGGGGCCTGCTCAACGCAATGGCGGGCTCGCTGATCATGAGCGTCATNNGTGGCGTTGGCCATATTGGTGATTCCGGTGGTGTTGCGCACCACCGAGGACATGCTGCTGCTGGTGCCGGGCTCGTTGCGCGAAGCGGCGACGGCGCTTGGCCTGCCGCGCTCCTATGTCATTCAGCGCGTCGCTTACCGCGCCGCCAAGTCCGGTCTCGTGACCGGCGTGCTTCTGGCGGTCGCGCGCGTGTCCGGCGAGACGGCGCCGCTGTTGTTCACCTCGCTGAACAATCAGTTTTGGAGCCTCAACCTCAACGCGCCGATGGCGAGTCTGCCGGTCGTGATCTTTCAATTCGCGCTGTCGCCCTACAAGGATTGGCAGCAACTCGCGTGGACGGGCGCCATGCTCGTCACCCTCACCGTGCTCGTTCTATCGATCGCCGCCAGGACGCTCAGCCGCCAGAGGACTTCCAAATGACCGTCATGCCGGTTGTCAAAACCGAACTTTCGACCAAGGTGTCGGTGCGCAATCTCGATTTCTTCTATGCCGACTCGCGCGCCTTGAAGGACGTGACGATCGGGTTGCACACCAACAAGGTGACGGCGTTCATCGGTCCGTCGGGCTGCGGCAAGTCGACGTTGTTGCGCGTGCTTAACCGGATGTACGACCTCTATCCCAAGCAGCGCGCCGAGGGCGAGGTGATCCTCGACGGCGAGAATATTCTCGACCCCCGCGTGGACGTTAATCTTCTTCGCTCGCGCGTTGGCATGGTGTTCCAAAAACCGACGCCGTTCCCGATGTCGATTTACGAAAACATCGCCTTCGGCGTCCGTCTTTACGAAAAACTCTCCAAGTCGGCGCTCGATGAGCGCGTCGAGGAGGCGTTGCGCGGCGCCGCGCTGTGGGAAGAGGTAAAGGACAAATTGCACAAGAGCGGGTTGGGGCTTTCGGGGGGACAGCAGCAACGCTTGTGCATCGCGCGAAGCGTCGCCGTGCAGCCGGAAGTGATCCTGTTCGACGAGCCTTGTTCGGCGCTCGATCCGATCTCCACAGCCAAGGTGGAGGAGCTGATCGACGAGCTATCCCACCGCTACACCATCGCCATCGTCACCCACAACATGCAGCAGGCGGTGCGCGTCTCGGACTTCACCGCCTTCATGTATCTTGGCGAAATCATCGAGTTTGGCGAGACCGACGCGGTGTTCACATCGCCAAGGGAGAAGCGGACGCAAGACTATATCACTGGCCGGTTCGGCTGAAATTTCAGGCTATCATATACGCCGTGGGAAAATTACGGTCGGGGAGAAAATCTAATGAGCGACCATATCGTCAAGGCCTATGACCGCGATCTCGAGACGCTCGGACGCAGAATCGCGGAAATGGGTGGAATCGCCGAGAAAATGCTGGCCGAGGCGATGGACGCGCTCGCCGCCTTCGACGTGGCTCTCGCCCAGCGCGTGGTTCTGACCGATCCGCGGCTCGACGCCCTGCA
The DNA here is from genome assembly GCA_003152255.1 of Methylocystaceae bacterium. The sequence goes on from PLZT01000176.1 coordinate 3,348, forward strand.
GCGCGAGATCGAGGAAAGCGCGATCCTCACGATCGCCAAGCGCCAGCCGCTCGCCGTCGATCTGCGCGAATGCATCGCGGCCATTCGCATTTCCGGCGACCTCGAACGCGTCGGCGACCTCGCCAAGAACATCGCCAAACGCACCGTCAAGATCGTGGGAGAGGCGCGCGTGCCGCGCGCCATCATCGGCCTGAAGTCGATGCACGATGTCGCCGCCCTGCAACTCAAGGACGCGCTCGACGCCTATGCGCAGCGCGACGTGGAGCGCGCCCGCGCGGTCTGGAACAATGACGTCGAGCTCGACGCGCTAGAGGATTCGGTGTTTCGCGACCTCCTGACCTTCATGATGGAGGATCCGCGCAACATCTCCTTCTGCACGCATCTGCTGTTCTGCTCGAAAAATCTGGAGCGGATCGGCGACCACACGACCAATATTTCGGAAACAGTCGTCTATCTCGTGACCGGCGAGTCGATGCCGACCGAGCGCCCGAAGACGCGCGTCCCCGGGCTCGACATGGAGCATCCCGTCGATCCGCCGCATTAGGATGAGAAATTGCGATGAACGATCCGCGCCCCGCCACGATGCGTGATACGCTCAACGAGCGCGCCCCGCGCATACTTGTCGTCGAGGACGAGTCTTCGCTCGCGTTGCTGCTGGTCTACAATCTCGAATCGGAGGGTTTCTTCGTCGAGCATGTCGATCGTGGCGACGAAGCCGAGCTGCGGCTCGCGGAGGCGCCGCCAGATCTCGTCATTCTCGACTGGATGTTGCCCGGCGTCTCCGGTCTGGAGATCTGTCGCAGACTTCGCGCGCGCGACGACACGCGCGACATGCCGGTGATCATGCTCACCGCGCGCGGCGAGGAGAGCGAGCGCGTGCGCGGCCTTTCGGTCGGCGCCGACGATTACGTGGTCAAGCCGTTCTCGACGCCCGAGCTCATGGCGCGCGTCCATGCATTGTTGCGGCGCGCCCGGCCGGAGCGCGTGGCCAGCCGGCTGACGGCCGGCGACATCGATCTCGACCGCGAGACCCGCCGCGTAAAAAGGGGCGGGCGGGAAATCCATCTTGGCCCGACCGAGTTTCGGCTGCTTGAATATTTCATGGAAAAGCCGGGCCGCGTCTTCACGCGCGCGCAACTGCTCGACAGCGTGTGGGGAATGTCGGCGGAAATCGACGAGCGAACGGTGGATGTGCATGTCGGCCGCTTGCGCAAGGCGCTTATCCGCAGCCGCGAAAAAGACCCAATCCGCACGGTGCGCGGCGCCGGCTATTCCTTCGACGAAACATTCGGCCGCAACTGATCGGTCGGGCCACGCCGCGCGAGGCGGCGCGGCGCGATCAGCGGATCGCGCGCAGCGGTTCGCGGCGGCGTTTGTCCAGCGCGGGCTGGTAGGCGATACGCGAATGTTGGCAGCAATACGGGCCCGAGCCGGCCGGCGATTTGGCGCCGCAGAAGCGGAATTCCGCGGCTGTCGGATCGCCAAGCGGCCAGCGGCACATCGACTCGCGCAACTCCATCAAGGTGACCCGCGCGGAAATCGGAATCACGTTTTCCTCGATTTGCGGCGCGAGCGCGACGACGGCGTTTGGAGAAAGGGCCAGGGCGACATTGCCCATCACGACGGGCCCTTGAGCGCGAACTTCCGCTGTCTGCGTTCTCGGCGTCCGGGGCGCCCGCGGCCTGGGGACGCTCGATGTCTTGGCGCGTTCGGCGAGACCGAGCCGATGGATCTTGCCGATCACCGCGTTGCGGGTGATGCCCGGCCCAAGCTCGGCCGCGACCTGGGCGGCGCTCAAGCCGTCGCCCCAAAGCTTGCGTAAGAGTTCGACGCGTTCCTCGGTCCAAGACATCAGGGCCTCCATTCGTGAGCCGGCGCCATCGCGCCGGGCGCGGCCATTCGGGAATCGATCAGCGTTCGCCGAACCGGCGACGCCGGCGGTGGTGGACACGCATTCCAACTCGCGAGAGAAAAACCGCACGACGGTTGTCCATCGGCGACGACACAAACGTTACTCTCATGAATGAATCACGCGCAAGAGTCGCTGGCAAGCGAAAGCGGCGTTCCCCACAGGCTTCTCATGCGTTTTATGCCCCGGTGTTGCGCAAAGGACTCACTTTCCGTCGTTCGGTCGGGATGTTCCGATTTGACCATGACGTTGCAAAACCTTAGAATTCAAGTCATCGAAACCTGCCGCCCCTTCCGGGCGGCGCTTTGTTTTTGGCCTTCCGCGCCGCTCGCCGTCCGATCCTCGGGCGAGGGCTTGCGCGGGGCGGCCGCTGGCCGATGGAGTTGGCCTAGTGACTTCGGCGCTATTTCCCACCTATGCGCGCGCGGATCTCGCCTTCGAACGTGGCGAGGGCGCTTGGCTTTTCGCCGCCAATGGCGACCGTTACCTCGATTTTGGCGGCGGCGTCGCCGTGAATTCGCTCGGCCACGCGCATCCGCGTCTTGTCGCGACCTTGCGCGCGGCGATCGAAAAGCCCTGGCACGTGTCCAATCTTTTTCAGATTCCGCAGGCCGAACGGCTGGCGCGGCGGCTCGTCGACGCAACTTTCGCCGATCGCGTTTTCTTCTCCAACTCGGGCGCCGAAGCGGTGGAATGCGCGATCAAGACCGCGCGAAAATTCCACGCGGCCAACGGCGCGCCCGAGCGTTTTCGCCTCATCACCTTCGAGGGCGCTTTCCACGGGCGCACGCTGGCGACCCTCGCCGCCGGCGGAAACCAAAAATATATCGACGGTTTCGGCCCGAAGGTCGACGGCTTCGATCAGGCTCCCTTTGGCGATCTCGACGCGGTTGAGGCCCTGATCGGTCCCAACACCGCGGGCGTGTTGCTGGAGCCGATTCAAGGCGAGGGCGGCGTGCGCGCTTTCTCGCATGGCTTTCTCAGGGCTGTGCGGGACCTGTGCGATCGCCACGGACTGCTGCTGGTTCTCGACGAGGTGCAGACCGGCGTCGGCCGGACCGGCAGCTTTCTTGCAATCGAGCAGTCGGGCGTCTCGCCCGATATCGCGGCGCTCGCCAAGGGCCTCGGCGGCGGCTTTCCGATCGGCGCATGTCTTGCGACGGAGGAGGCCGCCAAGGGCATGACGCTCGGCGCGCATGGCTCGACCTTCGGCGGCAATCCGCTGGCGACGAGCGTCGGCGCCGCCGTTCTGGACGTGGTGCTGACGCCCGGCTTCCTGGAGCGGGTGGCGCGACTTGGGCCGGTGTTGCGGCAGAGCCTGGCTCAAATCGAGGACCAGCATCCCTCGATCATCGAAAGCGTGCGTGGGGAAGGCTTGATGTTTGGGATAAAAACCCGCGTGCCTAACACCGAATTCGCGGCTGCGGCGCTGAAAGAAAAACTATTGACCATTCCCGCCGGGGACAATGTCGTTCGCTTGCTGCCGCCGTTGATCATTGATGAACAGGAGATCGCCGAGGCGGCGCGCCGGCTCGGCGACGCTTGCGCTCGGCTGCGGGCCAATGGAGCCGCGCAATGACAATGTGGACGGGGAAGGCCGGCCTGCGCCATTTTCTCGATCTGTCGCAAGTTTCGGCGGAGGATTTGCGCCAAATTCTTTATCGCGCCGCCGCCATCAAGGCGCGGCGAGTCAAGGGCGCGCCCGCGGCCGAAAAGCCCCTGGCCGGCAAATTTCTCGGCATGGTGTTCGACAAGCCCTCGACGCGCACCCGCGTTTCCTTCGACGTCGCCATGCGCGAACTCGGCGGCGAGACGATCATGCTGACCGGCGCGGAAATGCAATTGGGGCGCGGCGAGAGCATCGCCGACACGGCGCGCGTGCTGTCGCGCTTTCTCGACGCGGTGATGATCCGCATTCTCGAGCATGACGAACTCCACCAACTGGCGCGACACGCCAGCGTGCCGGTGATCAACGGGCTGACGAAGCTCTCGCATCCCTGTCAGGTCATGGCCGACGTCATGACCTTCGAGGAGCATCGCGGTCCGATCAAGGGGCGCACCGTCGCCTGGAGTGGCGACGCCAATAACGTGCTGACGAGCTGGATTCACGCCGCGCAACGTTTCGACTTCACGATCAACGTCGCGACCCCGCGCGATCTGCCGCCGACGCCCGAAGTGACGCGCTGGGCGAAGGACAATGGCGCGCGGCTCAACCTGACGCACGATCCCCGCGCCGCCGTCATCGGCGTCGACGCCGTCATAACCGATTGCTGGATCTCGATGGGCGACGAGGAGGAGACGCATCGCCACAATCTGCTCGCGCCCTTCCAAGTCAATGACAAACTGATGAAGCTCGCCGCCAAGGACGCGCTCTTCATGCATTGTCTGCCGGCGCATCGCGGCGAGGAAGTCACCGACGCTGTCATGGACGGGCCGCAATCGGTCGTCTTCGACGAGGCCGAAAACCGTTTGCACGCGCAAAAGGGCATTTTGACCTGGTGCCTAGAGGCGAACGCGTCGTGACGGACGGAGACGGCGAGCGGCTCGTCCGCGTTTTCTCCAGCGACGCGCGGGACGATCTACTGTTGCCCTTCGCGGTGGAAACGCTCGACTTGCGCGGGCGTTTGGTGCGGCTGGGGCCGACGGTCAATACGATTTTGTCTCATTACGACTACCCGCCCTCGGTCGCGCGCGTGCTGGGAGAGGCGGTGACGCTGACGGCTTTGCTTGGCTCCATTCTGGAGTCGCACGGGCGCTTCCAGCTGCAAACGCGCAGCGACGGCGTGGTCGATATGGTCGTCGTGGACTATGACGCGCCGGGCCGCCTGCGCGGTTTCGTCCGTTTCGACCCGGCGCGCGCGCCTTCCGCCGCCTCCGTCGGAGAATTGCTCGGCAAGGGCCATATGGCGCTGACCATCGAGCGCGAGGAGGACGCCGCGCGCTATCAGGGCGTCGTCGCGCTGGATGGCGGCGGCCTCGCCGAGGCGGCGCATCAGTATTTTCGTCAGTCCGAGCAAATCCCGTCCTTCGTGCGCCTCGCGGTGGCGGAAGTCGTCACGCCGCAAGGCCGCGGCTGGCGCGCGGGCGGCCTCTTGCTTCAGTATTTGCCGGCCAGTGGCGTCACCGCGCGCGACCTTCCGCCTGGCGACGCGCCTTCGGGCGGGCTCGGCCAGGATGCGCCGGAAGAAGCCGACGCCTGGACCGAAGGACTGGCGCTGGCCGCGACACTGGAGGATCACGAACTGGTCGACCCGAGCCTTTCGGCCGAGCGTCTGTTGTTTCGCTTGTTTCATGAGCGCGGGGTCACGGTGTTCGCGGAGCGCGAGCTCAAGGAGTTTTGCCGCTGCTCGGACGCGCGGGTCGAAAATCTGCTGCGCAGCTTCTCGCACGAAGAGCGCGACGCCATGATCGGCGACGACGGCCGCATCGGCGTCACCTGCGAATTTTGCGGCGCGCTGCGCGGCTACGATCCAAAACTGTTCGACTAAGGCTCCCGCCCGTCGAGCGGCGCGCGAAGACTCAAATGCGCGCCTTCGCCCGGCGCGCTGACAATATCGAGCGTCGCATTGATGGCCGCCGCGCGCTCTTTGATCCCCACCAATCCGAAATGTCCCGCCGCCGGCCGCGCCGGGTCGAAACCCACGCCGTCGTCGCTGATATCGAGATGGACCGCGCCGTCTTGCTCGCGCATGTCGATGTCGACGCGCCGCGCGCACGCGTGCAACTCGATGTTGCGCAGGGCTTCGCGCAAGATTCGGCTCAAGGCTTCGGCCGTTTCGGAGGGGAGCGCGGAGATATGGAGCGGAAGGTCAGCGCGCAGTTCCAACGGCCCTTTTTCGCGGGCGCGTTTCGCGAACGCCTCGACGATCCGTTTAGGGTCGTCCTCGTCGCGGCGGGCGGCGCGCAGCCGGGTGATGGCCTCGCGCGCCTCGGCGAGGCCGGCGCGCGCCTCGGCCTGAAGCTCGATGAGCTTGGCGCGCGCTTCTTCGTCTCGGGTCGTCTTCGCGACAAGGCCCATTTCCAGGATGAGCGTCACGATCGAGCGCGCCAAGGTGTCGTGCAGGTCATGGGCGATGCGCAGGCGCTGGGACGCGAGTTCCGCCGCGCGCGCCGCCTCGCGCGCCTTGTCCTGTTCGGCGCGAAGGCGCCGCACGGCCGTGATGTCGCGCCCGACCGCCTGAAATTCGCCGCCGCCCTCGGGGCCGGAAAAGCGTGCGTCCCACCACAGCCAGACCGGCGCGCCGCGCGCGTCTCGCGCCGCCATTTCAAACGAGGCGGGCCGCTCGGCATAGGCGTCGAGGCGCCAAGGATTTTCCTGTCCGAGCGAGGGAAAAACTCCGTCGATCGAGCGGTTCAGCAGCGCGTCTTGCGGAACGCCGAGAAAGTTAGCCGCGCGGCGGTTGGCGAAAACAATGCGCCGGTCGGCGCGAAAGCGCAGCACGAGATCGCCGGCGCATTCCACGATATCGCGATAGAGCGTGTCGGCGACGCGCAGCCGCGTCTGCGCCGCCTCGGCCTGCTGCTGCAAAAGCAGCTTTTCGCGCCGTTCCGAGGCCAGCAGCCGGTCGATCTGCTCCGCGCCATGGTCGGGGGTGGTGATAATGACGAAGCGGCGGCTCGCCGCGTTCCAGGCGATTGAAATCGTCACGCGCGTCGCGTCACGCGCCGGCGGGCGGATCGACGGCAGCACGATTTCTCCGTCCCGCTCGCGCAGCGCGCGGATGGCGTCCTCCATATGCAGCAGCAATGGCGACGAGCAGGCCGGCTCGCCCTCGGGCGGCAGCCAGTCGGATAGAGCGCCGCTGCGCCGCGCGACGATAAGAGCCTCGTCGAGGAGGCCGAAGCCGAACTGCCGACGCTCGAGCGCGCTCGCGAGATCGTTGGCCGCCTCGTCGACGGTGAGGTGCATTTTCTTCTCCGCGCGGCGCCAGCGGAACGCGCTTATTGGCCGGGCGCGAGAAGAAACTATCAGGCGACAAGCGCTTTGTCGCGCTAGACTCTTTCCGGTTTAGATCGAACCGGAAAGAGTCTGCTTCCGTTGTTTTGTCGTGCTTTCCGAGGCAAAACCGGCGTCCACTTTTGCTAAAAAGCACTCTAACGCGCCATCGCGAAATTCCCGCTGCGCGCGATCCGCGAAGGGTCTAAAAGACGGAACCCGCGCCAAAAACTTGAAGCGAGCCCTCAATGAGCGAGACGCAGTTTCTGTTCGCCCCACCGCCCCGTCCCAGCGTCGCGATCGACGGCGAAATCGAGCGCTTTCCGGTGCGACGCATCTTTTGCGTTGGGCTCAATTACGCGGCCCATGCGCGCGAGATGGGGAAGGACCCGGGCGCGGAGCCGCCGTTCTTCTTTTCAAAGCCCGCCGACGCGGTCGTGGTCAGCGGCACGGTGATTCCCTACGCGCCGATGACCCGCAATTTTCATCATGAGATCGAGCTGGTGGCGGCGCTCGGCTCCGGCGGCGCCAATATTTTACGCACGCGAGCGCTGGAGCATGTCTATGGTTACGCCGCCGGGATCGACCTGACCCGGCGCGATCTGCAAAAACAGGCGCGCGACGAGGGCAAGCCCTGGGATCTCGCCAAGGGCTTCGACCAATCGGCGCCGATCGGAGCGATCCACCCGGCCGCGCGGATCGGCCATCCCAACAGCGGCCGGATCGCGCTGAGCGTCAACGGCGCCCTTCGACAGAATGGCGACCTCGCCGACATGATCCTCGACGTGGCCGGCGTGATCGCCGAACTGTCGCGCTATGTCGCGCTGGCGGCGGGCGATCTGATTTTCACCGGCACGCCCGAGGGCGTCGGACCGCTTGTCCCGGGCGACAGGGTCGAGGGGGATATCGCCGGCGTCGGCGAGGTGTCTCTGGGCATCGCCCACTGAGCCCCGGCCCGTCGCGAACAGCGCGAGGCTATAGCATTTTGTTTTTACACGATTTCTTATCGCTCGGATGATTCCATCCGAGCGGAAAGCGTGCTATCGCGCGTTCAGCACGGCGCGGCACTCCGACGGCAGCGCGGACATGGTCATCGGCGGCCAGGTTTTGGTCGACGGTTTGGGGTGCAGCACTTCGTCGCTGAACCACCAGGCGAGCGAAGCGTCGCAGCCGTCGCCGGTCGGCGTCGGGTCCTGATCCCTGCAGCTTTCCGCGCCGCGCGGGCAGAAGAGCCGGACGTGGAAGTGATAGTTGTGCGAGTAATAGGGCCGCACCTTGCGCATCCAGGGCTCGCCGGCGGCGACGCGGCACATCGCACGTTTGATCGCCGCATTGACGAAAATTCGCTGCACGGCGGGGTCCTGCGCGGCGGCGCGCACCACGGCGAGGCGGCTCGGCGTCCAAAGCCCGGGGATCACGTCGAGCCCGTCCTCCCGCACCATGTTGGTCGCCGACATCTCCTCCCGCTCGGCGCGGCTGAGTTCGCGCGCGGGCATCGGGGTGAGCCAGATGTCGACGTCGAGCCCGATCTGGTGCGAGGTGTGGCCCGTCAGCATCGGGCCGCCGCGCGGTTGCGACATGTCGCCGATGAGAATGCCGGGCCATCCCGAAGCCTCGGCGGCGGTGGGGGCGAAGCGCGTGAGGAAGGCGATCAGCGCCGGATGGCCCCAGTTGCGGTTGCGCGAAAGGCGCATGACTTGCCAGTTCGGGCCATTCACCGGCAGTTCCTCGCCGCCGGCGAGACAGCCCTTGGAATAAAAGCCGACAGGCTCGGACTCGGTCGGCGCCGGGTCGCGCGCCCGGCCAAAGAGCTCCTTGGCCGGCGTCTTCGGATCGGCCGGATTGGCGAGCGGCGGCAGCGGCTGAGGATTCAGCGTGCCCTTGTCTTGCGCGATTGCTGGCCCCGCCAGCGTAAGCACAAGAATAAATATGCGCCACTTCAGATCAGGCATGTCTCGCGCCTTGTCGAAAAATTGTGCGTCTTTGATAGCCGCGCCGATTCGTTTAACTTTGTCAACCTTACCGTCTCTTTTACCATTGCCTGTGAAGGCGAAGCCGCTAAATATGTCGTAAATGAGGCAGCGTCAGCACGGTATCGGGAGTGCGTCATGCGTTTTGCAAAAACTATACTCGTCATTATTTTCAGCATGTTGGGCGCGCTCACGACGGCGCGGGCCACGACGCAAATTCACATCAATCTGAGCACGCAGACGATGCGAGTCGAGTCTTCGAGCGGGAGCTACGCTTGGCCGGTCTCCACGGCCCGCTCCGGTTACAGCACCCCGCGCGGCAGCTATGCGCCGACCGGGCTCCAGCGCATGCATTATTCCAAAAAATACCACATGTCGCCGATGCCTTATTCGATTTTCTTCCGCGGCGGCTACGCCATCCACGGCACTTACGCCACTGGCGCTCTGGGGCGGCCAGCCTCGCATGGCTGCGTGCGCCTGTCGCCGGGTCACGCCGCGCAACTCTATCATATGGTCCAAACCGAGGGCGGCAGCATTTCCATCACGGGCGCGCCTCCCGGCTCCACTCGCTTCGCCAGCGCCAATCACCACGCCAGGACGATATTGGCGAGTCAGCGCCACGGTCACCCGGAAGGCTTGGCCTACGCGCCCCCGCATCATCGTCATTTCCCGATCGGCGTGAGGGGCTGGCAGGCTTCTCCCTATTATTATCCTTCTCCCTATCCTTACAATTACGGAGGGTTCTGACGGACGAGGGAGCTTTTCAAAGCGCGCGACGGTAGTCTTTGGGAAACGGCGCGCCGGCGCCCGAGGTTTCAAGCGCGGACCGACCGGATTCGTCGCGAAAGCGAGCGCCGGGTTCTACGGGAGAAGCGCGGGTAGGGGTTAACGAAGTCCTCGGCGAAGCGCGCGGAGAGCGCCGCGAATCCCAAGAGACTCCGCGAAGCCCGGCAGTTCGTGGCGGGGCGCCTTCGGCATTGTTTTTTCGGCGGTATTAACGGTTCCCGGGCGCGCTGTAAGTCGTCGTTAACCTCCACCGTTCATATTCGGCTCTAAGCGGGGCGGCAAAGCTCCGCATGTCAAAAAGGCCGCGAGCGCCGGCCGGGACATTTCAGGGCTGACATGAACGACATTCGCGAAACGCTCGTTATCGGGGCCGGTCCCGCTGGACTCACCGCAGGTTACACTCTGGCTAAGAATGGTCGCGACGTGCTCATCCTCGAGCACGATCCCGTTTACGTCGGCGGCATCAGCCGCACCGCGAATTATAAAGGGTTCTTGTTCGACATCGGCGGACATCGGTTTTTTTCGAAGTCGAAGGAGATCGTCGATCTGTGGAATGAAATTCTGCCCGACGATTTTCTCGAACGGCCGCGCCTGTCGCGTATTTACTATCGCGGCAAATTCTACGCCTATCCGCTCAAGGCGTTCGAGGCGTTGAAAAACCTTGGATTATTCGAGAGCGCCAGATGCATGGCGTCTTTTGGCTTCGCCAAGCTCTTTCCGGTGAAGAATCCGCGCTCCTTTCATGAGTGGGTGCGCAATCAGTTCGGCGAACGTCTGTTCGGGATTTTCTTCAAGACCTACACCGAAAAAGTCTGGGGAATGGGTTGCGACGAGATTTCCGCCGATTGGGCGGCGCAGCGCATCAAGGGGCTCAGTCTCGCCGCCGCCATCATTGACGCTCTGCGCCGTTCGCTCGGCTTGCGCAAGGGAGCCAATGNNGCTTTGGCGGCGAGTTGCGGATGGGCCGCGCCGTCGCCGGTCTTCGCTATGACGAGGCCAGCAAGCTATGGACCGTCACGGCGACGCGCGGCGACGGCGAAGTCGAAACTTTTCAAGCCCGTCATGTGCTGTCGTCGGCCCCCGTGCGCGAATTGATGAACGCGATCGAGCCCAAGCCGCTCAGCCTGTTCAACGCGCGAGACCTCAAATATCGCGATTTTCTGACCGTGGTGCTGATCGGCCGTCCGCAAAAGGAGTTGCCGGACAATTGGGTCTATATCCACGATCCTTCGGTTAAAGTCGGGCGCGTGCAGAATTTCCGCTCCTGGTCGCCGGAGATGATCGCCGACGGCGTCTCGACCTGTCTTGGACTGGAATATTTCTGCTTCGAGGGCGACGGCGTTTGGTCCTCGCCCGACAGCGAATTGATCGAACTCGCCAAGAACGAGATCGCCAAGATCGGGCTGATGGATCCCGGCGACGTGTTCGACGCCTGCGTCGTGCGTCAGGCCAAGGCTTATCCCGTTTACGACGACGCCTACGCCGACAATGTGAGAGCCGTTCGCCTCGAGATCGCCACGCGCTTTCCGACGCTGCATCTGATCGGCCGCAATGGCATGCACAAATATAACAATCAGGACCATGCGATGATGACGGGCATGTTGAGCGCCCTCAATATCATGGCGGGGAAAGCGGTCTACGACGTCTGGCAGGTCAACGAGGACGCCGAATATTCCGAAAGTGGAATGTCGGGCGCGCGGGAGGCTCTGT
>PLZT01000514.1 GCA_003152255.1 Methylocystaceae bacterium
GCGCTATCTCGGCGTGCTCGCGCTCTATTGGACCGCCGAGGATCCCGGCCGCGGCTCGCGCGCGGCGGCGGTGCTCACGCTGGGCGGCGCGGTCAACATTCCGATCATCAAGTTCTCGGTCGACTGGTGGAACACGCTGCACCAGCCGGCCTCGGTGTTTCGCGCCGGCGGCTCGACGATTTCGGGTTCGATGCTATGGCCGCTGCTGGTGATGGCGCTCGGCGCTTCGGCCCTGTTTCTGACTCTGCATTTCATGGCGCTGCGCAACGAGATCCTGCGGCGGCGCATCGCGCGGCTGACTCGGCAAAGCGTTCGCGCGGGAGAAGCCGACGAGCTGGAGGCGGCGGAATGAACGACGACGCGCATTGGTCCTATATTCTGGCCGCTTACGGCGTCACCTTCGCGGTTGTCGGCGCCGTCGTTTGGCGCATCGTCGCCGAACATCGGCGCCTGCTCGCCGAACTGGCGCGATTGCAAGACAACGGCGGAGACGACGTTTGAGCGAGTCTTTAGAGCCGGGCGCGCCGCGGCAAGGCTCATTGCTGCGATTGCTGCCGCTGGGCGTGTTCATCCTTTTGGCGGGGCTTTTCTTGTTGCGCCTTTTCGCGGGCGACGCGTCGCGTTTGCCCTCCGCGCTGATCGGCCGGCCGGCCCCGCCCTTCGCGCTGCCGGCGGTCGAGGGCATCAACGGCGTCCCCGGATTCAGCGACGAAAATCTGCGCGAGGGCCATGTCAGCCTGGTCAATGTCTTCGCGTCCTGGTGCGCGCCATGCCATGCCGAGCACGCGACGCTCATCGCGCTGGCGCGCGATCCCGCGCTCAAGGACAAGGGCGTGCGGCTGTACGGACTCTCCTATAAGGACGAACCGGCCAATGCGCGCAAATTCATTGAAGGCGACGGCAATCCCTACGCCGCGATAGGTGCGGATTTCTCCGGCCGCGCGGCGATCGATTTTGGTGTTTACGGCGTGCCCGAGACCTTTGTCGTTAGGGGCGACGGAACCATCGCCTATAAATTCGTCGGCCCGCTATCGCCGCAAGCCCTGGCTACGACGCTGATTCCGGAAATCGAGAAGGCGATGAAGTGACGCCTTGATCGCGCGCTCTATCTTCGCCGTTGAATAACGCCCGCTTCCGCAACGCCTTGCGCGCCAGCGGCCAGACGACGCGGCCAATGCGCGCCGGCATTTTCTTCAACACCGCCTTGATTCGCTGCCGCGCCGCGCCGCTCCAGACGCGCGCGAAAATCCTTCCGCGCGGCGTAAAGCCCACGACATAATCGGCCACCGGCGCCGCGTCGTCGGCCCATTCGGACTTATAGGCGTCGTAAGGCGCGAGCATGTCGTATCGTTCGAACCCGCGGTCGGAGCAGCTTTTCATCACATGCTCGGCGAGCAGGACCCCGGCGCCCTGCTTGTCGCAATCGGGATCGTGCGCGAGAATGTGCCCAAAGCCGACGCCCTTGCAGGCCAAGGTCACGCCGACCGAAACGGCTTCGCCATCGCGGCGGATCGCATCGATCAAGGTCGTCACCTGCTTTGGCGCGCGCGTCGCGAAATCGACGAAAAACGCCAACATCGCGTCGCTTTCGATCGGCCCCGAATAAAGCCCCCGGCGCAGCAGCCACTCGCGTTTCATCGCAAAGGCGCGCCGCAACAATTCCTGGGCGGAGGCGCTATCCGCTCCGCTCTCGAATGCGATGTCGCCGGTCTCCTTCAGTCTACGCAGAAGACGCCGCCGGGAGGATTGCGTTTTGGCCGAGCGGCGGGACAGCGCCGCCGTGAAATCGGCCTTGCCGCCAAATTGCGCGAAGGGCGCGTGGGTCTGCTCGCAGACCAGAGCCTCTTCGCCCAGCAATGTCGAAACATTGGAGTCGGCTCGGGTCTTGCGCAGAAGCGCCGCGTCGGCCTTGAGCGCGCGGACCGCCCGCCAACCCGCGGCGAGGCTCGCCCGCGCCGCGGGTCCGGGCTCGATCAGCGCGTCGCCATATTGGCCAACGGGTCCGCCCATCCACGCCAGCTTTGTGAAGCCCAGAGGGCCCCCGATTTCCACGAGCGGCCAGACCATGACGAGCCGTCCGTCCCGTCGACCGATGACGATGCGCAACCGGTCGGTGGCGTCCAAGAAATGATCGGCCCAGCAGGACAGCCATTCGAAGGTCTGGAACAATTGTTCAGGACGGCCGACTCGCTCGAACAGCGCCGTCCATTCCACTTCGAGAGCGTCGAAACCGGCGCGGGCGCGAATGACCGAAATGTCGCAAGAGCTTTCGGACGCAAGCGCGCGCGAAACAGCCTCGGGCTCGCCGCTCATTGCGCGCGCGAAGGGCATCCTGGACGCGGAGGCCGCCGCCACGGCGCTCATGCTTTTGTCAATTCGGCCAATCGCCGAGCGCCAGCGAGCGGGAAGTTGTAAAAATAAGCGGGCGCCAGCAGCGGATCGGCGCAACTCGATGCGCGATTACTCATGAACAGGCCTCCGGCCCGCGCGCGGGCGCGAATGATCCGAACAGGCTAGGCGGGAAGGTCTTAATTTCGGGTGAGCGCAATATTCGATAAACAGTTAAGCGCGACGGGTAGCGAACCGGTTGGGCGTCGGCCAGCGTCTTGGGTATCTTGATTAGAGCGAATCGAGGAAGGCGAGCAGCGCCTCACGGTCGCCGGCGCCGAGGGCTCGAAAGGCGTCCGCCCCCGCTTGCGCCTCGCCGCCATGCCAGAGGATCGCCTCGGGGACGCCGCGCGCGCGGCCGTCGTGCAAAAAATTGGCGGCGTCGCCGAATTTGCCGGCGAGGCCGAGCCCCCACAATGGCGGCGTGCGCCAGTCGCGTGGCCCCGCGAGAAAATCCGCCCGGCCGTCGGCGAGATCCTCGCCCATGTCGTGCAGCAGCAGATCGGTGTAGGGATGAATTCGCGCACCCGCGAGCGCGGGCAGCGGAGCGAAGGCGCCGAGCGACAGGGTCTCGCGGTGGCACGCCGCGCAGCCGATCGCCTCGAACAGCGCCTCGCCCTGCTTTACGCGCGCGTCGTCCATCTCGCGCCGCGTTGGCGGGGGCCAGCGCGCGGATATAGTCCAGCACCTCGGCGAGTTGCGCCTTTGTCAGTTCCGCTTGGGGGGGGGGCGCCCTTCGCCGCATCAAGGCAGGCGGCCTCTGCTGGCGTGCAGATTTCGCCGGGAAACAGGCTGGAGCTTATGCCGATGTCCTCGGCGAAGGCGTTGGCGATCTGCTGCGTCAGGCTGGGCTGGTTGCCCTTGAGGCCGAAGCGCCCCAGCTTCATCGCGCCGGATTCGATGTCGAAAACATAATTGGCGTTGCCGCCGTTTTTCGTCGCCAGCGCGAGGATTTCCGATTCCGGGACCGCTTCCAACAAGCCGAGCCCGAACACCGGCGGCGCGTTGCGCGGCGAGGTCGGCGTCTCCGGCTCCAACGGCCCATAAGCGAGGTCTTCCAATGCGATGCGCGGGCGGCGCATCGCGACCGCGGTTCCGTCGGCGAGCTTGCTCTCGAAAAACTCGTAACGAATGACCGCGCGGCCGTCGCCCGGCACGCCCGGCGCGCCTTCCGGATTTAGCTGCGCGCCGTAGACGGGATGAGGCGCGGGGCCGCCAAAAGCGTTTCGATCAGCGCCGCGCTTCGAAAGCCGCAACACCATGGCGCGCGCGACGCCGCCTCCATCGCCGGGCGCGGCGCCGCGCCCGTTCTTGACATGACAGGCCATGCAGGAAAGGCGATTATAGAGCGGCCCCAGCCCCACGACATCGGGATGATCCTGCGACGGGCCGATCACCCAGGCTTGGCGAAATAGCCCGCTTCCGGCGTGAAAATTTTTGGTTTGCGCGGCGTCGAGGCCAGGCATCGGCCGGCTGAACGCCTCGCCGTCGAGCTTGGCGTTTTCGAACGGAGCCGCGGCGGTCAAAACCAGCAACGAAACAAGCGCGAGCGCCCGCTTCACGGGGTGATGCCCAGACCCGCGAGCAAGTCTTGCGCTTGCGTTTGCGCCGCGTCGATTTCGGCGCGCCATTTCTGTATCAAGGCCGGATCAATCGCGTCGCGTTTGGCGAAACGCTCAAGGAAGGTGGGGTCGGAGGCGTCGCGCGCCGAAACCGGGACAAGCCCGACGAGGCGACGCGCTTCCTTAAGCGTCGTCAACGCCTCGGCGCCGAGAGGCTTTTTAGCCTCGGCCGCGTGGATCGCCCGCCAAAGAACAGCGACCTTCGCGTGCCGCTCGTTCAGGATGACTTCGAACAAAGCCACGACGAGGCCGGGCCGCCGGCGTCCGATCTCCGCGTCATAGGCGAAGGACGCGCTCCGCGGCAGCGCGAAGGGATCGACGTTGGCCGCCGGCTTGCCTTCATAGGCGTCGGGACGCGCGGGATGGCGCGAACTTTCGGTCTCCATCATCAGGCGTTGGCCCACCCTCGACAGCGTGAAGTCGACGAAAGCCTTGGCGAGTTCGAATTGCCGCGTCGTCGCCGTGATGGCGACATGGCCGGGTAGAAACGCGGTGCGCTCGGGATAGACGAAATCGACGGGCAATCCATTCGCTCGCGCTTGCAGCGCCAGGAAGTCGATCGTCAGGCCAAGCGGAGCCTGACCCTCCTTGACGGCGCTGACAGGTCCGCCGCCCTCGGCGAGAAGTTCGGACCCGCCGCCGATCTCCGACAACAGCGCCCAGCCCTCCTCCCAGCCTTCCGATTGCAGGATGACGTCGTAGAGCGCCGGTGAAAACCCGACCTTGCTGGCGAGCGGCATTACGATCTGACCCACTTAGGCGGGCGCAGCGAGGTCGCGCCAGGCGCGCGGCGCCTCGAGCCTTCGCTCGGCCAGCAGCGCGGGGTTGATCGCGACGCCATAGCCCGCGACGTCGTAGGCCTCGAAGAAGCCGGATGGGTCGGAAAGCTGCTGCGCGCCAAGCTTGCCAGGCAAAACCGCGCGGTCGACTTCAACCGCGCGCAAGGCTCCGCGATCGCGAAGGATCGGAAAATTGCCTAGCGAAGCAGCCCAATAAACATCGGCTGCGCCTTGATCGGCGCGCGAAAGCTGCTCCAGCGCGTCGCGCGACTGCTTCCAAACGAATTGCACATGCGCGCCGGCATGCGCCTTCTCGAACTCTTGCTCGTAGCGAGTCGTCAGTTCCTCGGGGAAACTGGTCACCACTTGCTGGGTCGCCGTTTGCGCCAAGACCGGACGCGCAAGCGCCCCCGAGGCGGCGAGGGCGCCGACCAATACCGATCTGCGGCTGGGGTTCGCGCGATCCAGTGGCTTTCGAGCCATTTTACATCTCCAACGGCGGCGACACATCGCCGGTCGCAATCATTGCGACGACGATATAATCGAGAGCCCGCTGGAATGCTTCGCTCCTCTCGGATGGGCGCCGGCGGGCTGGCGAAAGCTACAGTCGCAAGTCGGCGTCACGCCACCAAAATTATTTGCTTTTCGGCGTCAAGATGCTGTGCACGCGACCCGAATCCTTCCCCGAGCCGCCGTCGGCCATAACCACGGCCTGACCCGTGGGGATATCGTAGACCAGCCGATTGCCCTTGGTCACGGTGTCGCCTTGGGTCAGAACGACATTGCCGTTTAAATACACCTTGTTCTCGGCGCGGTCG
>PLZT01000437.1 GCA_003152255.1 Methylocystaceae bacterium
GGTCGACCGCTATCTTTCACGCACGTAGGTTCCTGGGGCGTCACAGAGCGGCAGCAAGTTGGGCGCGCCCATCGTTGGCGGATCGACCCGCATACCAGAATGGCGGTCGAGCCATGCGTCCCACTCCAGCCACCAGGATCCATCTTGGGGAGCCGTGTGGTGTTCCCATTCATCCGGACCGAGCGTACGAGCGCCGGCCTCACGGACGCGAATGCGGAAATGGCGGTGGGGGTGGCCGGGTTCGCTGACGATGCCCGCGTTGTGGCCGCCGGAGGTCAGCACGAAAGTCAGTTCGCCGTCGTTCAGCAGGTGCAGCTTGAACACCGAACGCCAGGGCGCGATGTGGTCGTGCTCGGTCCCCACGACAAACAGCGGCAGCTTCATGTCGTCCAGCGCCACCGGCCGGCCGCTGACCCGAAAGCGACCCTCGGCGAGGTAGTTGTTGAGGAACAGGCCCCGCAGATATTCGATGTGCATGCGAGCCGGCAGACGTGTGCCGTCGGCATTCCAGGCCATCAGATCGTTCGGCTCTACTTGCTCACCGACGAGGTAGTCACGGATCGCGTGGGACCAGACGAGGTCGTTCGAGCGCAGCATGTGGAACGCACCGCCCATCTGAGCGCTGCTCAGATATCCTTGCGTCCGTATGATGTCGTCAAGGAAATCGAGCTGGTCCGTGGTGATGAACAGCTGTAGTTCGCCGGCCTCGGTGAAATCGGTCTGAGCGGCGAACAGCGAGAGACTGGCGAGCCGGTCGTCGCCGTCGCGCGCCATGGCCGCGGCGGCGATGGTCAGCAACGTGCCACCGAGGCAATAGCCCGTGGCGTGGATTTTCGCATCGCCGCAGATCGTCTGCACGACGGCGATGGCCGCCATGACGCCCTGCGCCCGATAATCATCGAACGATGTATCGCGCATCTCCGCGCCGGGATTGCGCCAGGAGATCGCAAACACAGTGCGCCCCTGCCCCACGAGCCAACGGATCAGCGAATTGCCCGGCGACAAGTCGAGGATGTAGTATTTCATGATCCAGGCGGGAACGATCAGCACCGGCTCCGCGCCCACGGTGGGGGTCATCGGAGCATACTGGATTAGCTCGATCAGCGCATTTCGAAACACGACCTTGCCGGGCGTGGCGGCGAGGTCGACCCCAAGCGTAAAGCCGTCGGCTAACGCGCCGCCGTGCGCTGCAGCCGCGTCCCGCAGCAAGTTACGCAGTCCTGCCGCGAGGTTGGCGCCGCGGGTGGCCCGGGTGGCCTCGATCACTTCCGGGTTGAGCCAAGGGACGTTGGATGGCGACATCAGATCAAGCCATTGCCGCACACTGAAAGCGACGATGTGTTCATTGTGCGGATCGACTCCGCGCTGACTCCGCACGACGCTGTCCCGCCATTCCTCGCCGAGCAGCACTGCCTGAGTGATCAGACTGTAAGGGGGCTGCCGCCATGCGGGATGGGCGAAGCGATGGTCGCCCGGCAGCGGAGAGCTCGCCTTTTCTCCTCCGATTGCAATACGCCAAAGGCGGAACCACTGCTCTATAGCCGTGCGCCCCAACTCCGCCGTCTGAAACGGCGCATTCGCCGCATGCGCGGCCCAATCCAGGAAGGCGAGACCGAGCGTGCTGGGAGAAGTCCCGCCGGTGAAACGGCTTTGCCAGTCGTGTAGGATGCGATCGAAGTCGGCGGCCCCAGTCACGACTGGAGGCGACGGCGGCGGTGGCAGAACTTCCGGGGGCGACCCGGATGGGAAAACGGTTTTGGACATAGCGGTCATCGCGTCACTTCCTTAGCCGACATGCACCGTATGACGGCCCTGCCAGAACTGAGATTGTCGCTTTTGACGACTTTTGACAACTTGAAGTCGCCGGCGCGCTAGCTACTTGGCTCCCCGTCGGCGAGCAGCACAATGGATCCGCGCGATAGCCGTGAAGCCTCTATTGTTTCGAACCCCCATGACACTCACATTACCGCCCATGCCCGATAGCGGCCGCGTCCTGACAATTCGCGAAGATTCGAGGAAAGCTCGCCGATCATGATCGTCGCCGCCTGTTGCGACACCCCGAGCTGCTTGGCGGTGAACGGAACGCTTACGATGGGTGAATTCAAACAGAGCTCGACGAGGCGCGGCAATTTCGAATTCCCTCTCTTACCATGGCATTTCCTCAGCAACAGCTCGCGCGCCAATGTCAATCTGTCGAGCTCTTTCATATCGGCGTTCGCCATCGCCTCGATTGCATGCGCGAAACCGATCAGCCGACTCGACGCGTCGTACTGACGAGAACGGCGATATTTAGCGCGACGCAACCGGGCGTGAACCGCCGCGAGATGATGGCGCGTCTTGCCTCGCGCCCGCAGCAGAGCGGCGATGAGCAATGGGCCAAGCCAGGCGCTATGCTGCAAGGGATCGATGACCTCCCAAGCGTCGAAAGCGAGGCCCGCTGCCAACACCGGCGGCAAGGCGCGGGTTTCCTCAACCGCTTGGCGCCATTCGAAGAGCCGCGCTTGTTCGTCCCAATCCTCGTCGTAGACCAATCCCAAGTTTTCTCGCGGCGCGG
>PLZT01000277.1 GCA_003152255.1 Methylocystaceae bacterium
CCCGTGCTCGTCGCTCGGGTCAATGCCGAGACCATCGCCGACGAGGAAGAGTGAGCGCGTCAGGCCTCTTTCCCTTGTCTTTGAGAATGCTTTCATACGCCATGAGCGGTCGCGGGGTCGGAGGCCGCGTGTCGGCGCCCATGCGCTACCTTGGCGCTTTGATCGCACCTGACTGGATGCCGTCGGCGATCGTCTCAAGGACTTTTGCGTAACGATAGAACCCCGTGAATTTCCGCCCGAGCTCGTCCATGTCGCCGGGTTTGGCGCTATCCATCAACCGTTTGAAGTCCGGCATGTAACCCGCCATCGCGGCGAAGATCGTCATGTCGTCGCGGCCTCCGCGCGCGATCTCTTGCATCTTGGCATCGATCCCGGCGGCGATGCGAAGCTGTTCGGCGGTGAGAGCCATTGCCGATTCCTTGCCTTTCGTCGTGGCCGGTCTAAGGCCGCACTACCCCAGCAACCGGACCGGCTGACCGGCGGCCAGAGCGGCCGGAATGCGCCACTTGCAGACTTTCGGGCCTGGCGTTTCCAGCGCGCCGTTGATGCAATGCGGACGCCTGGACCATGCAGCCTTTCCGCAGACTAAGTTAGTCACCGCGTCGACGACAGGTATCTTTCCGGCCGCGCGGTTATATTGCGGTCAAGTCATGCACCCTTCTTCCTTGTGCGGTCTAGGCTACTGTTGCAAATTAACCACAGACTTTCAGAAAACGATGTCCGCCACTATTCCATCAGGAACATTCCACATTCCAGCCGCACGCCTGACCCAACCTCGGACCGTAGAGTATTGACGCGTAGGGGTTGTGGAAATGAGTTCAAAATCGTCACGCCGCCGCAACGAAATCGCGGACGAAATTGGAGAGGGGCTGCGAGCCATCTATGATGGGGTCCTCCGCGAGCGGCTTCCGGATCGGTTTTCCGAACTGCTGGACCAGCTGGATAGGGGAGAACTTGGCGGCGCATCAAAAGCGCTCAGCAATTCGCGCCGCCCCGATCAACCGCATCATCAGTCGAAGCATTCCAGGAATTATGCCTCGCTTGCTCCTGAGAAGAGCTCAAAACTCTTGAAGCCACACTGATCCCCCCAATTGAATGCGCGAAACTCCGGTGCGGAATTGATCGCTGATTTTGCAGCCTGGCCGGGGGCGGTGCGGATGGCGGCTTAGGGTCAACCGGCGACGAACGGCGGCGGCTCGCCCTCGGTCCGGTCTTCCTTCAGCCGCGGCCCAGCGTCTCCGGAACAGCAATTTCGCTTTGCGCCATCTCCCACCGCGCTGTTGCATTATTACAACAGTCGTAGGAAAAGAGATTCCGACCCGTCCTTCGGTTGGCTTATATCAACCTAAAATTGATCGGCTGGGCTTATGTTTACGATGTGCAACGGGCGTGATTTGGTCGTCTGTCCGAACTTTTAAGAAGAGGGTAAGACCGTGAGGAAGCACATTTCTGCCGTCGCCATTGCGCTGGCGGTGTCCGCCGGCTCGGCTCTCGCCGCCGACCTTCCCTCCCGCAAGGAGGCCCCGGTCTATGTTCCCCCGCCGCCGCCGCCGATGTGGACAGGCTTCTATGCTGGTTTGAACGCCGGTTACGGCTGGGGCGCGACGAGCAACGCGGGGACCGTCAGCCTGCCGCTCCTCGACGGCGTGGCCGCGCAGGCCAACGCGCTCGATCCGCTGCGGCAGCTTCCCGGAACCGGCCTGATCAACGGGAGCACGGCGCTGGCGAATAGCGGCATCGCCAATGTGAACCAGAACGGCTTCATCGGCGGCGGCCAAATCGGTTACAACTACCAATGGAGCCCAAACTTCGTCGTCGGCCTTGAAGCGGATTTCCAGGGCTCCACGATCCAGGGGAGCGGCAACTACGCGGGCGCGTCGCAGGACAGCATATCCTGGAAAGACCCGTTCATCCCCGGCCTTTCGCCTTGCGTCACCAACGGCTGCACCCTCACCCGGAGCGCCGTGGGCATCGGGCAGGTCAACGCCGGGGTAGACTGGATGGGCACGGTGCGCGGCCGGGTCGGCTATCTCGTCACGCCGACGACGCTGGTCTATGCGACGGGCGGTCTCGCCTATGGCGGCGTCCATGCCTCGGCGACGCACGCCGGCGTGATCCCGGCGTCGCTGGTCGGTGCCAATGACGCGCTGTTTCCCGTCCCGTACCCCTATTCGCAATTCAACGGCAACTACCTGTTTCCGATGGTGCCGGGGACGGGCAATTATTCAAACACGCAGGTTGGATGGATAGCCGGCGGCGGCGTGGAATGGATGTTCATGCCGAACTGGAGCCTGAAGGCCGAGGGGCTTTATTACGATCTTGGCTGCGGCAACATAAACTCGAGCCCGGTCGCCCTTTTGTCTCCTCTCACGGTCCACCTTGGCGGCATCAACGTCACCTCGGGCCAACCGTTGATCATTAACTCTCCCGTGACCCACGTCAAATTCGACGGGGTGATCGCGCGCGCCGGCATCAACTACCATTTCAACTGGGGCGCCCCGGCTCCGGTCCTCGCCAAATATTGATCGTCTGCGATAGAAGTTGTGCCTCGACCACAGAACTGATTGATGCAAGCCCGGCCCCTGTGGCCGGGTTTTTCTTTTCCACTTTCATCGCTCCATTCCCGCCGCCAGTCCGGCGAGACGGAAACCGCCCACAAGCCGTCAGCCGAACGGAATACGCGGCGCACCGTCGCGGCGTCCGGTTAGGGTCATAACCGGCTGTCCGGCAAGGCGCGCCGTGCGTCCGCAGGAACCTCGGCTCCAGACATCGCGGCGCAGCAAGGTCGACCTTACCCTCGATGCACGGCCTATGACGCCGCCGCCATCGCCGCACAAAGCGTGGCGCTCGGCCACGTCCCATTGATTGATCGTAACTTTCACGCACAGCACGAAGCAAAAACCGAATGCGCCGAGGAGGTCGCGCGCATGAAATTCATCCACCTGCCCGACCCGGATGACGTGCTCTACGACTTCCGCACCATGGTCGAACGCATCAACGGACGATTGAAGGACGAATTCGGCGGCAGGTTCGTGCGCGTGCGCGGAGCGGTCAAGGTAAAATGCCACCTGATGTTCGGCATCCTCGCCCTCACCGTCGATCAAATATTCCGCGTCGGCCCCTTCACGCCGGCCCCGACCTGACCTGCGACCACCGTGAGCCAATTAGCGATGAAAAAATCACGCGTTCGATGAATTTTACAAGTGGCTCAGTAGCTTGTGAATTAGCTCGATGATGATGGAGGTGCCGCCCTTAATGGCCGCGACAATAGGGGCCGGCAGCGCCTCAGGCACGC
>PLZT01000329.1 GCA_003152255.1 Methylocystaceae bacterium
GGGCGGCTCGCGCCTTGTTGAGACGCTGAAGATACAATTGCACCTCCTCGATTTTCGTCGCTTTCTCAGCTGGCTCGAGCCAGGAGGCTGCGAAGGATGCCTTGGCGAGTGCGGCGAGGTCGGAGGTCGTCAAGTCAAAAGCCTCCTGCACGGCCCGGTAGTTGGCGTTGACATAACCGCCGAAGTAGGCGGGGTCGTCAGAGTTGATGGTGACCAGGACGCCAGCGTCGATCAGGCGGGACACTGGATGATGCGGCATGTCGGAGTAGACACGAAGCCGGATGTTGGAGAGCGGGCAGACGGTGAGTGGAACCTGGTCGCGGACGAGGCGCGCGACGAGCTCCGGGTCCTCGATCGCCCGCACGCCGTGATCGATGCGTTCCGCGCCGAGCTTGTCCAAAGCGTCCGCCACGAAGGCCGCCGGCCCCTCCTCGCCGGCGTGGGCCACCGCCCGGAATCCGAGCCCGCGGGCTCGCGAGAAAGTCTCGGCGAATTTTGCGGGCGGGTTGTTCGCTTCCGCCGAATCGAGTCCGACGCCGACAATGCGCGCGCGCCACGGGAGCAAAGAATCCAAGGTTCTCATCGCGTCGGCGGCATCGAGGTCGCGCAGGAAGCAGGCGATGAGGCGCGTGGTCGGGCCGTTGGAGCGCGAGGCTTCGTCGAGCGCCGCCCCGATGCCCTCGACGATGGCGGCCAGCGGAACGCCGCGGCGCGTGTGCGCCTGCGGATCGAAGAAGATCTCCGCGTGGCGGATGTTCTGCGCGCGTGCGCGCGCCAGATAGGCGCTGGCGAGGTCATGGAAATCGCGCTCCGTCAGCAGCACGCGGGTCGCCTGGTAATAGAGGTTGAGGAAATCCTGCAGGTTCTTGAAATCATACGCCGCCCGCAACGCCTCGACGGAGGAATAGGACAGATTAACCCGATTTCGTTCGGCAAGCGTGAAGACCATCTCCGGCTCCAGCGTGCCTTCGATGTGCAGGTGGAGCTCGGCTTTCGGCAAGCCGTCGATGAATTCGGCGATCGCGTTCGACATTGGTCCTCCCGCACGGCGGTCCACGGTCCGGCCGTTTTCGATTGTGAGCCGCCGCCGTTGCGATTGTCGAGTGGGGAGGGCGCTCGGTTGCGGCGCGCCGCGTTTCGCCGGCCTGGTCCAGTCGGGTCGGGGAGGTCTCGAGCGGGCGTTTGGCGGATTTTGATCCGGCATTGGGGACGTCACATGACCGCCCATGCCCGGTAACGGCCGCGTCCCGTCAACTCGCGAAGGTTCGATGAAAGCTCGTCAATCATGATTGTCGCCGCCTGTTGCGACACCCTGAGTTCCTTGGCGGCGAAGGGAACGCTGACGATAGGCGAGACGAGGCACAGATCGACGAGATGAGGCAAGCGTGCCTATCCGGTTAAGACACACACCCACTATATGTAGAGGCGGCTATTCGTCCAACGTCGGCGATTTCAGACTCGCGCTTGCCGGCGATTCCTGTTTAGGCTTGTGCGGGTCGGGGGCGTCGAAAGCAACTTTTTCAGCGTCGCATCCGCGCGTGCGCGAACTCGCGGTCGTCGTCGTTGCCGCATTTTTTAGCTAGGTCCACTAAATGCCTCCAAAACCACCAGCGCCCTCAGACCGCCCTCAATCACCACGCTTTAAGCGTAAAAAGTCTGCCGGCAAGGTCGGCGAGACATCCCAAGAGGCCATGAGCCTGCGAGATTTTACACGATTAACGCCAGATAGTGAAGATTTTGAAGCGTTGAAAAAGGAAATTGAGGGCGCAAGCGACCGAAGCGCGGCAATACTTGTGTCGTCATTTGTGGACCGTTTCCTAGAATTAGCTATCCTTAGCAGGCTTGAAAAAAATGATGAAGATTCTAAAGAACATCTAATAGCAACGGGAGGGCCGCTGTCCAATTTTTTAGCAAAATACACCTAGCTTACGCTATGGGATTGTATACAATAAATATACGCAATGAATTGGATGCGATAAGAAAAATACGAAATTCATTCGCGCATTCCGCTAAAAGCCTGACATTTGAAACTAAACAAATAAAAGATGAGTGTTGTAGTTTTGACAAATCTATGATGATTGACTCAGATGGGACAACAAGAGGCAATTACATTGATGTTTGCGGAAAGATTGTTCTTATATTATTCGCCATAATTGCAATGCAACACACAAAGAAATTTTTACGCAATGATTTTGGCGATAATGAAACCACGAAAGCTACTGCAAACAGAGTTGCCGACGGACTCGAAAACCTTTTTAGATTCATTAACAATCTTGAAAAATAGAACAAGCGTTGCGCGCTGACATCATTGCGATAAATACACGCTTTGCCGTCGCTTCATATCCATCATAATATTTATCGAATCGCAAAATAACTCTACCCCCCGCCTCAATCATCTCTGGCGTGACTTTAATGATATCCTCTGTCGCGCCAGCCTCGACCGCCGGAGCGGCTAAGAGGGGCTCAAGGAAATTCTCCCGGATTCTCAATGAGTCGGGGTATATCATCACCATCATCACAATAATTATTGGCGGCGGCGCTATTATCACCACCATCATCATCACCATCATTGGCGTTATCACCACCACCACCATCACCACAATTACTATCCCTACTGACCCTTCGCGGATCGCAAGGAAGGCGCTGACGCGGATCGCGTCAGCGGGGCGGCAATTTGCGCGCGGCACCGTGGATGCGCCTATAGGTGGCGTCGAAGACCGTGTTCGACGCCGAGACCCATTGCGAATCGGCGGCGAGCGTGGCGCGGCTTTCGTAGATGCGCCGCGACTGCAATTCGCGTTCGGCGGCTTCCTCTTCACTCATTTCGACGAGTTCAAAATCGTACTCCTCCGGGATGATCGTAAACTGCGCGAAGGGCTCGCCCGGGCGAAAGACATGCGCGCGGCCTTCCGGCGGCGATTTGAAAACGACGAAAAACAGCATCGGCCACCAGTTCCGGATAAGCGCCGGCACGGCGATCGGCACGCTGTCGGTCGGGTCGGTGTAAAATCTCGGATGCGGTTCGATCTTGACCGCGAACCCCGCTTCGACCGTCAAATCGAGCAGAATTTGATAAGTGTAAAACCGCTCGCCGAAGGTGCGAAACGGCGGCCAATTGCGCTCCTCGTCTGGAGGCGGGCCGAAATCGCCGTCAAACACGAGCCGCCCATCTGTCGTCGTGACGCGCAGTTCGTTGGCGTAGGGGTAGAAGACCTCGACGCCGTAATGCGCGGCCTCCGAAAAGGGAACGCAATGCCAGGCGTATTCGTGCGAGCCGTCGACGCGCGGCTCGGGCTGGCCGGCCCATCCGGGAATTTCGAGTTTGGTGTGACGCGGACGCAGGTTCTCGCCGGTCATCCTGTATTTGATGGTATGCATTGGAACTCCTCGCGCCTTCGCACAGCCCGCTTCACTATAAGCATGGCGGCATTGACACGTTAACCGGCGAAATTCGGACGAATGGGTTATGGTGGCCGATCAAACCCAACTTCTACGCCCGTCACCGCTTCTCACCGGAGATCATCCGGCATGCAGTCTGGCTCTATCTTCGGTTCACCTTGAGCTATCGTGACGTCGAAGTACTGCTAGCCGAAAGAGCACTGGAAGTCGGCAATGAATCGATTTGTCGATGGATTTTAAAATTCGGGTCAGCGATCGCCAAGAATCTTCGCAGCGTTCGGCCAAGGCCCCACGATCATTGGCAACTGGACGAGATGGTGGTCTCGACAGGCGGTCAGGGCATTGTGACGTTGGCCGAGCATAATCGATTTTGAGGCCGTCTTCGGGCTATTGATGGGACTGTTGATGCCGGCTAAGGCGTTGATTTCGCGAAGGGTGGTCGACGGCAGAGTTGCCCTATTGACAAGTAAAACTCGCCAATGTGACAAAGCCCCGTGAACCTCACAAAGAGAAAGCGGCGCATCGCACGTTAGCCTGATCGCTCACCGCGACCGCAAGCCCGGAATTGCTGCATGGTCGAGACTGGTGGGCATGGTTGAGGAACCGCCAAATGATCTGGTGCCATCAACCGAATACTGACGCCAGATAAAACGCCGCTCCCGCCGCAAGTCCTCCGACGAGCAGGGTTTGCAACCCCGATTTGAAAGGGTTCATTCCCGTAAGCTTGCCTTTCACGGCTCCGAAAGCGATCAACGCAACCCCCGTGAACAAGATCGAAAAGAGCAAGGCGCGTTTCATGTCTCCCGCAACCATATAAGGACCCAATGGGATCAAGCCGCCCACGATATATGAAACGGCGATAGTTCCCGCGCTGATCGGGGCTCGTTTGGGATCAGGTCGCTCAAGCCCTAACTCGAAACGCATCATAAACTCCGCCCAGCGATCCTTGTCTTTTGATAGAGCGGCGACGACCGTGTCAAGTTCGAAGCCTTGCAAACCAAAGCTTCTGAAAATGTCTCGTAATTCGGCCTTTTCCTGCTCCGGGAGCTTGTTGATCTCGAAATACTCACGTCGCTCTTCCGACGCAAAATGCTCCTGATCAGTTCGTGCGGCCAGATAGCCGCCCAATCCCATAGCGATCGCGCCAGCGATGATTTCAGCCAGCCCCGCCGTGACAATGACGTGGGTGGACGTAACGGCGGCTGAAAGCCCAGCCGCCAGCGCGAAGGGCACGGTCAGACCATCCGCCATGCCAATCACGACATCACGGACAGACTCGGAACCAAGGAAGTGCTTCTCGGTGTGGGGGGTGGTCGGCATAGGATCTCCAATTATGATAGCAGGTTAATGAGTTACGGCGAGACTGATGATGCGCAAAGGGACCAGCCCTCCGGCGATGACCGGACAGCCTCGAAGCACGCCCATCCAGATTCTGCTCGCATACGAGAGTTCTGAAGGAGGCAATTCGGCGAGCCAGGGCATACGCCAATTATCGAGACTGCGACGACCGATCGATTTTCTGTACTTGTCTCCGTCGTCTTGAGGAACGCCCCGCTGACGATCGCGGTCGATACGGCCAGCACAGTACCGCCGCCAAGCATCAACATCATGATGGTTTCGTTCGTCGCCTCGGGGAACAAGAACGACGCCGTGAGGATTGTGAATCGAATTCCAATTTTGACCTCTTTCGGAGATTCTCGCTTTAAGTAAATCAATACCTCGAACGCATGACCCAGCGCCGATCGGCTTCGAAACCCCACCCTGGATTATATCGTAGGCGAGACCGACAATTGCCCTGACCCCCGAAAGGCAAGACACACCCTTGTTCCGCCCGTCATCACTTTGTTGACCGTCAATCGCCCACAATGGATTTCAGCAATGCGATTGACTATTTTCAAGCCCAGGCGAATTCGCCGCGCCGAAGGCAGTGTGGCATTTGGTTGCTCAAGGCCAGAATTCATGCCGTTGTCGCATACACAAAATACCGCGCCTGGACCTACCTCGACTCGGATATCGGCGCGCGCGCCTGTGTGCCGGATTGCGTTGTCAACAAGGTTGCGCAACGCGTTCTCGATCAAAGTCGGATGCCCACGAAACTCCGAAGCGCCGTTGTCGACGAACTCTATCGTCTTGCCTGACGCGTAAACGAGAGGAGCCATCGCGCTTACGACGTCTTCGGCCATCTGCCGCAGATCGATCGACTGCATCGAAATAAGGTCGGCGCCTTCCAGACGCGCCAGCGTGGTCAGCTGTTCGACGAGTTGATTGAGAGTCTCCAAATCGCTCTCGACTTTCCTGGCTCTCGGATCAGCGATTTTTTCAAGCTCAAGATGCGCGATCGCGAGCGGCGTTCGCACCTCATGCGAAATGGCGGAGGTAAAATCTCTTTGGGCGCGCATCAGCTCTCCGACCTTGTCGCACGCCGCATTAATTGCGCCGGTTAAGGTAGCGATTTCCAGCGGCAGCTCTCGAGTGGCGAGACGCGCGTTCTTATTGAGCGGGTTTATGCTCGGTACCAGAGCTGCGGTTTGAGCGACCGGTTTGAGCGCCCGCGTAATCGACAAGGTCGTCGCGAACAGCACCACCAAAAGCAGAAGCGACATCGGGGTCGCCATATGGTCCTTGATTTCATGCGCCAAAACGGAATTTACAATATGATCCTTGTCACCCAGGATCGCCACTTCCACCAGGATCGGCTCGACGCCACGGTCGACCAAAAGTCCTCCAGCGACGTTCAAGGGCTTTCCTGGCGCGAGCTGCCTCACCCAAAAATTGGGGGGATCGATATTGAGCGGAAGAAACCGCTCGGCGCATTCACGATCGCAGTTGGAGAATAGAACCACACCGCTTTTATTGCGGATACGGGCAAAGTAGTCGTGTTCCCCCTGTCTATATCGAGCCTGCAACGATCTCGGCAAGGAATATGAAACGCCACCGTCAACTCGGCTCAACCCTTGCGCCAGCGCGAAACTCTCCTGTTCGATGGCCATATGACCAAGTTGGAGGTCGTCCGACCAAGATTGGATGACGACCGCCAGGAATTGACCAAGCATCGCGAGCGCGGAATAGAAGATGATTCGACGAACGACGATGGTGACGAGCGAGGGCTGGTCCTTTGTCATGGCGTCGTCTCACGCAGCAAATAGCCGACGCCCCGGATCGTCTCGAGCGATACGCCACAATCGTGCGGCTCGAGCTTTTTCCGTAAGCGCGAAATAGCGAGTTCGACGGCGTTACTCGAAAGTTCGTCGCCGAATTCTGACAGCGCGTGTTCGAGCCTCCGCTTTTGAACGACGCGGCCCGCGTCCCGCATCAGAATTTCGAGCACCATGCGTTCGCGAGGCGCGAGACCAAGTTCGACGTTGGCGCATGTCGCGGCGCCGGTCGCCAGTTCGAGACTTAATCGCCCGGCGAGAAGGATCGGCGTCTTCGTATCTGGCGCGCGCCGAAGCAGCGCGCGGCAGCGGGCGAGGAATTCGCCGTTATTGAAAGGTTTGACCAGGTAATCGTCGGCGCCGGCGTCCAGCCCCGATATTCGTTCGTCGATCGCAGCCCGCGCGGTCAATACAAGAATGGGGGTCTTGACGCCGTCACGGCGAAACGCGCGGACGAGATCGAGACCATCCCCGTCCGGAAGACCGAGATCCACAAGCAGCAAATCATAAGGCGTGACGGCGACGGCCTCCGTCGCCTCTCCGATGGTCGCTACGGCGTCGACGCGCCAACCGGCCCCATGAATGGTCTCGGTCAGAAGCTCCCTCAGACGAGCTGAATCTTCGACAAGCAGCAATCTCATGCGCGCTTTCGACCCGTGACCATCGCCCAAACAAGGTTCTCCTTGTGCCGACGGCTTTCGTAAATCGCCGCCGCCGCATGCAGCCCTGCCAAAACGAAGATGAAATTGGCGATCCCCTCGTGCAGTTCTTCGAGCATTTTGTCGCCGAAATAGACGTCGAGCGTGAGCATCCATCCCGTGATCGAAACGGCGGCGAGAAGCCCCATGAGAGTCAGCATCACCACGGCTCCTGCGGGATTGTGCCCAATGTATCTCGGCTCTTCCCCTCGCTTGAGAGCCTTCAGATAACGCTTCAGCGTCGTGAGCGTCGGAACAAAATCCGCAAAGCGCGCGTGCCCGGGACCGAGATAGCCCCAGACAAAGCGCACCGCGAGCGCGCCAGCCACGACATAGCCGACAAACCGATGGGCGGCCTTGCCGTCATCCAGCACGAAGAGGTCCAAAACGCAGCCGGTGACGACAATCCAATGGAACAGACGCACAACAGCGTCCCATACCTGCACTTCGCCGCCGGAGACTCTGCCAGCCTCCGGCTTAACCTTAGGCCCGGTCATGTCAGCCCCCGATATACGACTTCACAATGTCGCCGGTCACGGGATTGAAATAAACTTCCGCCTTCTGCCCGTCCTTGGTGTAGCCGTAGATTTCGTAACAGTTTCCCGAAATCTTGAAGGTCTTGATCCGCTCGTAGCCGAGCGTCGTCACCTTCGCCTTCATGGCTTCCTCGGTCATCCATTTGTCCCGGGGCTCGCCGGTGCAATTGGGCGCCGCCTGAGCGATTGCCGGGGAGGCGACGATTGCGATGATAGCCAAATTGCGCGTGATCCGTTGCATGACCTTCTCCAATTTATTGGGTTACCCAGCCGATTTTGACAGGTTTGCATGCGCTCCCTGTCGAAACGCCGTCAGGTCGCGTCGAATGCTTCTCGCGCGTGCCGTCGATTTAATAGAGGCACAGGTGACGAATCGCTATTTCGGACAGGAAACCGACAGCAAGCTCGTGAGAGGCTCCCACCATCAAGCGAACCAGCCCGGAATGCGGGCGTTCAGCGGAGGGAAATCATGACAGCTTCAGCAATAAAGCACGCATTCGCCGCCGCCTTGATCGCGGCTTTCTTAGCTTGGGGCGCCAGCAGCGCCAGCGCTCATGGCGGCGTGCGACTCGAACAGGACGAATGCGTCTTGAAGATCGGCCCCAACACAATGCACTTCATCGGATATCAGCGTGCGGGCGAGGAGCAGGAGTTTTGCGAAGACATTGCCAAAACGGGTCCGACGGTCATCGCCTTAACCGCCGTTTCGCCAGATCTTCGCGACATGGCGATCGGCATCCGCGTCGTGAAAAACGTGGGAGAAGCCAAGGAAAAGGCGAATCTCGACGCCGTCACCATCGCATATTACCCGCCAAAGGTCTATCGCAACGGCATAATGACGTTCGAGCATGACTTCAAGGAGCCCGGCAAATACGTCGGCATCGTCACGGTTTCCGACGATCTCGGCAACGAGTGGGTCTCGCGTTTTCCCTTCACGGTGGGCGTTTTCACCTTCATGGGCTACATTGAATATATCCTCTACGGCGTCGCCTTCACGGCATTGTGCGGCTTCCTTTGGTATATGCTCCGGGTCCGCGCGAGAAAGGCTGACGCCATGACGCCAAGGCTCGCTTGAGTTCAGAACATCTTTCTCCCTGGCAACTTCGCCGATCCGGCCTAGGTCGTCGGATCGGTCTTTAATGGACACAAATCACTATGCGCTCAACGTCTTTTGGTCCCGGCTCAGTGGTGCGGCATGTTTTCCGGTCCGCGATCTTCGTCGCAATGTTCCTCGCAACGCCGGCGCTCGCGGCCGCGGATGCGGATGAAAAGGACTTGCTCCAGTCCTTCGAGAAGGTCGACGTGTGGCATTTCCCGGTCGACTACGACGTGGGCTACAACAATCAGGACGTGCTTGTCAGTCGCGAGTTGATCGCTCAGCCCACGCCCTCCGGCAAGCTCTGTTACATTCGCTTCGATCTGGTTCGCGGCGAGGGCGATTACGCCTATGGCTTCAAGCCGGCGGAACTCGGTCCCTCGGCGCCAGGGGAATGGGGAGTCTGGGTTAAAAAGCGCGGCACGGTCCTCAGCCAACAGCGCTCCGTGCTGAAGATGAATGTCGTTTACTTCTACGTCGAAGGTCCCAAAGACGGAACCGCAAGCGAAATCTGCGCTCGCAAGCAGGCCGTCGCTACGCCGCGGTCGGGCCATGGTTACACCGCCAAGGAATGGTCAAGCCTCGTCGTGCGTGCGCGGCTTATTCATGGTTGGCCACAAATCAGCCGTTGACGCTTGACGCCACCGGCGGCCGTGAGAGAGGCGGCGTCTTTTGAAGTTTCCGCTTGGTTGGCAGGCGCGTCTTTGAACGCCTCCTAAAATGGGCCGGATGGGCGCCTCGCGAGGCTCGTAAATCAATATGAAGCTCCGGGTGTTTCCACCTAGCAGTCTGTCGGACTTAACGGGCTCGACGCGACGAAATGCGTTAGAATTGTAAAGTTGATTCTCGCGTGATGAGGGCATCCTGTCGATGAGCAACTTCCGGTCTATTGATCGAGAGACCGGATTTATGCTGCCGCCCTCGGTGGACG
>PLZT01000622.1 GCA_003152255.1 Methylocystaceae bacterium
TTGTCAAGGCGTTGCAAGGACGCGGTCATTTGGTGGCGATGACTGGTGACGGGGTCAATGACGCGCCGGCGCTGAAGCAAGCGGACTGCGGCATCGCTGTTTCGGGAGCCACCGACGCCGCGCGCGGCGCCGCGGCTCTCATTCTCACCGCGCCCGGCCTCTCGGTGATCGGCAGCGCGATTGACGAAGCCAGGAGAATTTTCGGCCGCATCACCAGCTACACGATTTATCGCGTGGCTTTGACCATGGACATCA
The DNA here is from genome assembly GCA_003152255.1 of Methylocystaceae bacterium. The sequence goes on from PLZT01000622.1 coordinate 256, forward strand.
TGTTCGTGGTCGTGCTGTCCTCGGTCTTTCTTGGTTTCGTGCCGCTGACGGCGGTCATGATCGTCATCATGTCGCTGCTCGACGACGTGCCGATCATGACCATCGCCTATGACAATACGCCCGTGAGCGAGAAGCCTATTCGTTGGCGCATGCCGTATCTGCTCGGCGTCGCGACCGTGCTCGGCCTGTTTTGCGTCGCTGAATCGTTTGGTCTGCTGCTGATTGGCCTCAGAGTCCTGTCCCATCCTTGGTTGCGGGAAGATTTCGGATTATATTCGGCGCCTGAATTACAAACGGTGATGTTCCTGCAATTGGTTGTTGGCGGCCATTTATTGTTGCTTGTTACGAGAACAGAACGCTGGTTCTTCCTGCCGCCTTTTCCCGCCGCGCGGTTGTTCTGGGCCATCGTCGCCAGTCAAGTCGTAGCGGTTGTGCTGTGCGCTTCCCACTGGCTGTTTCCAGCAATTTCCTGGCGGCTGATAGGGTGGGTCTGGGCGTATAACGTGGCCTGGATGTTCATCCTCGGCGGCGTTAGGCAGATTACCGAGCGATTTGCGAATTACCAAACTGCGCGGCAGATGAAGAGCATACAGACGATCAACCAGCCGCTATCGGCGCATTAGGCCACGCCGCTGATCGCGGCCGACTGGCGAAGGGAGAGATGAGATGGATTGCCGCGAGAAATTCGTCGTCGAGCCAGGAAAAAAGGTTCGCTTGTCTGACATCGATCCTTCTTTTTCCGGCAAGCACGAGTCGCACGAGGAGGCGTTGCCCGAGATCCAAAAGCATGTCCAGCGCATGGCTGAACTGCAATATCTCTTGTACGCGGACGGCGCTCAGTCCTTGCTCATCGTTTTGCAAGCACTGGACGCTGCCGGCAAGGATGGGACGATACGGCATTTATTTGCCGGCATGAATCCACAGGGCACGTCGGTGTTCGGATTCAAGCAGCCGAGCGCGGTTGAAGCGGCCCATGATTTTCTCTGGCGAGCCCATTCGCGCACTCCGGGCAAGGGCGAAGTCGTCATCTTCAATCGGTCGCATTATGAGGACGTGCTCGTCGTCCGGGTGCACAAATTGGCGCCTCGCGAGGTCTGGTCGAAGCGCTACGATTTGATCAACGACTTTGAGGAAATGCTGCGACAAAGCGGCACGCGCATTCTAAAATTCTTTCTTCATATTAGTCCAGAAGAGCAACTCGCGCGCTTCAAGCGGCGACTGGATGATCCGTCACGCAACTGGAAGATCAGCGAGGGCGACTACAGCGAACGGGAGTTGTGGCCGCAATATGTCGAAGCTTACGAGGACGCCATGGCCTTGACGAGTACCAAGCATGCGCCGTGGTATGTGATTCCGGCGAACCACAAGTGGTTTCGGGACCTAGCCATTTCGCAGATCGTCGTGGATACAATGGCCGAGTTGGGTCTTAAGCTGCCGCCGACGCGCGTCGATCTGACGGACATTCGCAAGAAATACCATGCGGCGGAGATTGAAGAGAAAGACCCATCGGCTCTGACTAAGAAGCTGCGGAAATAATGCCGTTCTTCACGAGCGTGGCGCGATAGAGGCGCCGGCCGTTCGCGTTGCGCGGCGTCAATTCGAGGCGACTCTTGCTGGATACGTGCAATCGCGCGGCGACACTTCACTTGGTGGTTTGGCCGTCGTTCACCAAATGGTCCGAGCGGTGATTCGCCAAGCTTCCGATGCCAGAAAAGGGATGAGCGGCAGCATGTCATCAGCGTCGGCGGGCTCGGCGGCTGATTTGTTATAGAGGGAGCAATCAGGGCCCCTCGCTATTAAAGAAGGACGTGCCCATCGGGCCCACTTCGACGGGCATAACGGAGACGTCTCCGCGCGCGAAGTGCTCGACCTGGCGCCTGGCTTCAGGCTAGGCGGCGTAGAAGGGGTAATAGCGGTTCGACAGGCGAGACCGGCGCTCGAACTCGATCGAGGCTCTCGCGCCTGGGCCGCAAACAATCGCTCAAGCGATGAGGCGCGGCCTTCCATGGCTTATTGGGCGTGAAGAGGAAGCAGACGGAGCACGGCAATGGGATTGAGCATCTTTGGGGGCCTTCGACCTTTCAGGCCCAAAGAGGCGGCGCGCGACGCGCTGGCGGGCGTAACCCTCGCGTCGATGAACATCCCGCAGGTGCTTGGTTATACCCGCATCGCTGGCACGCCCGTCGTCACCGGCCTCTATACGGTGCTGCTGCCACTCGTAGCTTTTGCAATCTTCGGGTCCTCGCGACATCTGGTGGCGGCGGCCGACTCGGCGACCGCGGCTATTTTCTCCAGTTCGCTGTCGCGAATGGCGCACCCCGCGAGCGAGAAATACATGGCGCTCGTCGGTATGGTGGCGCTCCTGACCGCTGGGTTTTTGCTCGTGGCGCGGATCTTCAAACTGGGCTTCCTCGCCGATTTCCTTTCGCGCACGGTGCTGGTCGGATTTCTCACCGGCGTCGGGTTTCAGGTCGGCATCGCGATGCTCGGCGACATGTTCGGAGTGACAGCGCCCTCGCATCGCACGCTTATTCAGGTTCAAGAAATCCTGTGGGGCTTGCGGGGACTGAATCTTCCAACGCTAGGGCTGTCGGCGCTCGTGGCCGGCTGCATCCTGCTCGGCCACCGCTTTGCTCCACGCTTCCCGGTTTCCCTGATCGCGGTAGTTGGAACGATCGCGGCGAGCGCCTGGTTTCACTTCTCCGAGCGAGGCATCGCCGTTATTGGCCCAGTCCCCGGCGGACTGCCGTCAATAAAGTTGCCCGACGTGAGTTGGGACGAATCCCTGGCGTTGTTGCCCGTCGCAGCTTCATGCTTTGTAATGATCGTCGCGCAAAGCGCCGCGACATCGCGTGTATTCGCGGTGCGCCATCACGAGCGCGTCGACGAAGATGCGGACATCCTCGGGCTGGCGACGGCGAACGCGGCTGCCGGCGTGAGCGGGGCCTTCGTGGTCAATGGCAGCCCGACCCAAACCGCCATGGCTGATAGCGCCGGCGCGCGCAGCCAGGTTGCACAACTGGTCTTCGCAGGCGTCGTGCTGTTAGTATTGCTGTTCCTGACCGGCCCATTGCAATATTTGCCGCGCTGCGTGCTGGCCAGCATCGTGTTCACGATCGCGGTCGGGATGGTCGATATTAAGGGTCTGCGCGCGATCCTCCAGGAAAGCCCGGGCGAGTTCTATCTCGCCGTCTTCACCGCCGTGACGGTGATCGCGATCGGCGTCGAGCAGGGCATCCTGATGGCGATCGCTCTTTCGCTTCTCAGGCACGTTCGACACAGCTATCGCCCACACACGATGATGCTCGCCCCGAATGCGACTGGTCGATGGGCGCAGGCTCCCGCGACGCCAGGCTCGGAAACCGAACCAGGGCTGATCGTCTATCGATTCGGCGCGGATCTGTTTTACGCAAACGACACCCGCTTCGCCGATGAAGTGCGCGCCCTCGTGGAGCATGCGCCGACGCCGGTCCACTGGTTGATTGTCGACGCGGGCGCCATCACGGATATCGATTATTCCGCCGCGCAATCCATACGCGACCTGCTCGACAATCTGGATCAGCATGGAGTGCAATTGGTCTTCGCGCGCGTAAGTTCATACTTGAAGTCTGACATGGATCGGCACGGCATCACGGCCGCGATCGGGGAAACACAGATTTTCACGACGCTCCACGAAGCTATCGCCGCCGCGGGCTTTGATGCGGGCGGAGCGCGCGCGGAGGGGCCTCCCTCAACGGACGCGCCTCATGCCAAAGGCTAGAGCATTTCCCCTTTGTTAA
>PLZT01000507.1:0-1840 GCA_003152255.1 Methylocystaceae bacterium
ATCTGCGTGGTCTGTCGTTCCGACGAGGGCAATTGCACGGTGTTGACTTCCAGGGCGCCGATCTCCGAGAAACCGACTTCCGAGACGCCGTGCTGACGGGTTGCAGCCTGAGAGAGGCAAACGTGACGAACGCGCGCTTTGAAGGGGCCAACTTGCGCGGCGCCGATCTCGGCAGCCTTCAGCTCGCCGACGCGTCCCGGTTCAAGGGCGCGATCATTTCCAAAAAACAGGCGGGCGAACTCCTCAGCGGTCTGGGTTTGAAGGTCGTCTGAAGTCTGCTCGACCCGGACGTTTCGGGACAGCCGATGTGCCAGCCATGAATGCCGATCCAGAGTCGTGAAGCCGTCCCTTAGTTTGGCGGTTCCGTTATGGGCGGTTGAATTGTGGCTCCGATATTCGATTCCAGATTCGCTCCTTGCGAAGTTGCAGTAACGTCGTTAACACCGCCGGACTGCAAAAGGGACGCAAACCCAGCATTTTGAAATCTACCCAACCCCGAAAGAGTTTTCATGGCCAAGGCAAAAGTCAGCAAGTCGAAAATCGCCAAGCCCGAAGCCGCATCCGTTCGCCCGGTCAAGGAAACCCTGACCAAGGCCGCGCTGATCAACCTGATCGCCGAGCAGAACGACATCCCCCGCAAGACCGCCGTAGGCGTCTTCGCCACGCTGGAAAGCGTGTTGCTCGGATCGGTGCATCCGCGCGGTGTGGGTGAATTCACTTTGCCCGGCCTGTTGAAAGTGACCCTTCACAAAGTGCCAGCCCGCAGGGCGGGCACCTTGGTCCGCAATCCCGCCACCGGTGAGATGGTCAAGGGCGCCGCCAAACCGGCGAGCATGCGGGTAAAAATCCGCGCCTTGTCGAAATTGAAGACGGCGGCCTCGGGCTGATCCGTCATTTCGGCCGCCAAAGGACTCGGGCTATTGCTTCGCCCGAGCGCCTTGCCCCGCCGGAGAGAACGCTGACACTGCCTTCGTTGGCGCCGATCGCAAATTGGCGACCCTCTTGATAGCGCCGATCGGCGTCTAATCCCCAAGCCCAATCTCACGTTATCGATTCAAAAGAAATCAACGCATTCGAGTTGAGGCCGCGCGCCCGTTAACGGATCGGACATGGTTCTCTCGCCCGAATCGCACGGCCCCGATTCGGACGGTGTCTGTTCGGTTTGCGTGCGGAAATTCCAAAAGCGGGACGGCGAGATGGAGGCGTCGCGCAAGATTTGGGAAAGGGGCTTGGATTTGTTGCCGCGAGATGGCTTCCGCCTTTGGGGCGAAGGCGCTCGGCCACACTTGCGACCGACTTGGCGTTGCGTTCGGCTTTGCAGGTCACTATCTTGCGCCTATCGATATTTTGCCTGACGACTTGGACTTTCTTTGGAAACGAAGCCGCTGACGAGCTCTTCCAAACATCGATCGACGCGGCCCCGCGTATGCGGGCCTTTCTCTGAACTATGCTTGGATAGATGACATGGCGAACGGCACCGTGAAATGGTTCAATGGTCAAAAAGGCTTCGGCTTCATTCAGCCCGATGATGGCGGCACGGACATTTTCGTTCATATCAGCGCGGTCGAGCGCGCAGGCTTGCGCGATCTGCGCGAAGGCCAAAAGGTGAGCTACGAGATCACGAAAGACCAGCGCACCGGAAAGTCCTCAGCCGATCAGCTCAAGGAAATTTGAGACGGGCTGATCGCGGCTGCTTTCCGTCGCGACCGGTGGATAGACAAAGGGTCGCCGTTCGCGGCGGCCTTTTTCTTGTTTGAAGCGAGGCGCCTTCAAATCGGCGACCATTCGCGGGCGATTTTCCGACGCCGCAGAGCCCAACCGAACTTGCGCGAATTAAATG
>PLZT01000507.1:1897-6378 GCA_003152255.1 Methylocystaceae bacterium
ACCCCACGCGGTGCGCATCTTCTCTCGCAGACACGCACTCGGACGCTCGATGGAACACTGCGATCAACCTTCGAGCGGTGGTTTCCGGGACTGGCCAACGACAATACGGGATGTGCCGTTCAGGGAGAGGCGGCTTAACCGCCCCACTCTTTGTCATGCTCTCCTATGCCAAGGAAGCGCATAACTGCCTCCTCGGGCCGGCGCAGTTATCGCGATTGTATTTGAACTCGCTTCGATATCGAATGAAGCAACGCTGCCCGTGCCAAAGACGGATCAACGCGCCCTCCGCAATGGCATGCGCCCGACGTGGATCTTCGGCGACTAACGTATGCAGCACCTCGCGATTCCATGCCGTCGCATGCTTAACGTCGAGAACAGCGTGTAAGGCGAAATAGTGGAGCTTGGCTGCGGGAACGCCGAGCCGTTTCAATCCGCGCGCGACATACCCAGCGCGCGTGGGAGCCGTCAGTTCTATGGCTCCGAGAGCGCCGACGGAATGAAAAGCGAAACAGCGGTTCTGGGCGAGCGCAATCATTGCGTTTCCAAGCGCAACGGCTTCATGAACCACTCCTTGCGGACTGAGTTTTAGCTCGAGATGGCGGGTGAGATTTTCCAGCATCGGACCATGCATGCCCTTCGGCGATCCTCTGCCCATCTCGTCCCAGTAATTGCGCGCCATCTCGAGTTTAGCGCGAAGCGGCATTTTTACCTGCGTTAGGGCGACAAGATCGTCAAAACCTGCTTCGCCCGAAACCTCCTGTTCAAGAAACCATTTCATCTGCTCGAGGTTGCAGCTATTTTCCAGCCATGGAAACAGCGGATCCCCCTGTCCGGGTCCAACCGCGCGGAGCGACTCGAACCAGTCGACAAAGGCGTTGGCCTGCTGCGGAACTTCTTTTGGGGAAACATTGATTTCCGTGCGAACCGCGTTGATATATGCGATTTCCGCTTGTCTCACTTGGCTTTCGCGAATGACGTCGTCGTTGCTATCGACATATGGCAAACTTGGCTGCAGTCGCGTCCTGTTGTAGCTCCCGAGGGCGCGATGAAGGCCCTCGACGTCGCTTCCATCCAATTCGCAGCCGTCCAGGCTAAAAGATATGTTAGACGTCATTTTTGATCCCTCACGCTGACTGTCAGCACCACTGCGGCAAGCCGGTCGACGCGTCGATAAGCGTCGCCTTGAAGCTCTTCGCCAAAGATATCCGGATCGATTTCCTCGTAGTGATGAACAAGACCACTCTGCTCCAACGCCGGCTTCGCCAGCCGAAGAAACAAATGCTCTCCGTCAATCACCGGAGTGGCAGTGTAGAGCAGAAGCCGTCCGCCACTCTTCAAACGGGACAAGCTCTCATTTAAAATCCGCAGCGAAAGCTCTAGGCCTATATCGCCGCCTCCGTCGCGATAGGCGCGCTTTGCTGCGTCGACCATGAATGGCGGATTGCAGACAATGTAGTCGACTGGATCCTCCATCCGCTCGAACAGATCGCCGACCGACAGGCGCACATTCGCCACGCCATTAAGCGCCGCATTAACCGCGCAATAGCGGATCGCCTGTGGATTTATGTCGGAAAGAGTCAAGCTCCCGCAACGCGGGCCCAAAAGACGAGCTGCAGAAAGGCCCCCTGCCCCGCAGCCGCACCCAAGATCGAGGATCGTTAGTCCGTCTCCCTGTCGAAGGTTCGGGAGGTCGTCACGAATGGCTCGGCAGTAGCGATAAGTGTCGGGACCGAAGAAGACCGAATCTTCGCTCTCAGTCGGAAAGGAGGAATGGAGGAAGAGTTGATCGCCCAGCGTCGAAAATCTTACTCGAACGCGCGCAAACCCACCTTCGAGCTCAAGAACTTCGGCTGTCTCCAGCAACTCAAAAAGGGTTTGATCGATTTCCTCGATTCGGACCCATCTGCTCCAGCCGAACATCGACGCCAAGGTCGCCGATTTATGACCCGGCTTGGCGTTGATAAGGCGATGAGTAGCGGGCGTGACCGTGACGAATTGATATCCTCTACAATTAAGGTATCGACCTATTTCCAACAACGATTCATCGCCATGCACCATTTCCGCCCCACACGAATAGGATGAATATCATTAACATCAACGTCGGCGATCGGCTGTTGTTCCAGCCACATTCACGATGACGGCAATCTGATCAGTGACCCGAGAATGTTGTGCATCCTCAATCTCTGTTGCGATCTGTTTTATCAGGATTAAGCCATAACTTGACAGCGGCTTATCCATCCTGGTCCGGCGATTGGACAGGAGCTCATTTCTAGGCCAAAAGAACAAAATGGCAAGACGTGCCGAGGGCGCGCTGGAAGTCGAAAAGACCCAGGCCCGACCGGCGCCAGCAATCACGACGACGCCGGCAGAGCGGAGCCTTCACCTCGCAAACATCCGCGAACGAGTTGACCTTGAAGCGGTGTCGCTCGCGCTTCATTGGTGGACTGGAATCCCTTGATTTGCCGCGAACCAGGTTCGCGTTTCATGAGTAGATTTTCGGTTCATCGATGGACTTTTTTTGCGCTTCATTGGTGGATCATGTTCGACGGCCTAGCCTGCTTTTGGCCCGGCGCTCATGGGCCGGTTTAGCGGGGCTCAGCGCAGGCCAGTCCAATGATGAAGCGCGAAGCCAGTCCAGCTGTCGGATTGTCGCAATTTTTGGGACTCCCGCTCATTGAAATCAAGGGAGTTTCCTGTTGCACAATTTCGGGATTGATTCACAATTCCTGGGACTGGCGTCGAGTTTGATTCGTAATTTGTGGAACCAGATTGCAGCGACACGGCAAGACTGTCCATGGATTTTGATAACATCGACCCGCGAGAGTGGGGCGGCGGCGCAACGTCGGGCGGAGATTCTCTCCGAGCTGCCCTCGGGCGAGCGGATTCGCGACGCCATGGCGGCTCTTGGGGTCGGCCGGACGACGCTGTTCCGCTGGTTGCAGCGGTTTCGAGAGTGGGGTGCGGGCCAGCCAAACAGGGGTCGGCTTGCGAGGCAGTTCCATAAATTATGCTCGAATCCCAAAAATTTCGGCTCTTTTCGTCCCATGAATTGTGAATCAATCCCGAAATTATGCACGCTCCGGACGCCCAGAGCCTTGAATCCCAAAAATTTTGGCTCTCCGACAGCAGATTTAAGCGGAAACTTAACAGCTGATAGGCCCGGAAAATCCGACGCCTCGGAACGCCGTTGTCAGCTGACCGTTTTTCATGAGACTGCATATTCTGATTTTTCAATTGGTTAGGAGATTCGGATTTCATGAGACTGAGTCGGATTTCATGAGATTGGACCGCCGCGTGATTCGGATTTAGTGAGACTACCTCGACACTTCAGTTTTGTGATGACTCGCGGTCGAACATCGGTTGCGGCGCATGCAAGAGCTTGCGCTCATCGAGCTCGAAGACTTCAGGCGTCGAGCGGTTCCGGCACGACGAGACCCAGCCGGCGCGCGCGATCGAGCAGATGCTTGACGGAGGAGGCGGCCCACTGATGGCCGCCTCGCGGCGTGCGCTCGCGCATGCGCTCGAGCTGTGCCGCGATCTCGCGCAAGGTGAGCTCGGGGCCGGCGATGGCGATCCCGGCGACGAGCGTCATCAAACGGTCCTCCGGCGGCCGACGCGGCGCCCGCGTGATCAACTCCGGCGCCGCCAGGCGCTCCCGCACGAGCCGGCGCACCGAGCGGCGCAGCCGTTCGACGGTCCAGCGCTGGCCTTTGTGGTTGAGCACGCGGATGACGTCGCCCCAGCTGTGCTGCGGCCGCATCCGCTGGACCGTGGGCAGCCAGGTCGGAGCGGAGGCGATGAGATCGCCGAGATAGACGTGGTTTCGCGCCGCGGCGGTCGTTCGGATCGCGTCGCGCCTATGCTCGCGTAGCCCCGGATTGCCGGGAAGCTTGCCGCGCGCCTTGGCCGCCTTGATGCCGGCCTTCGTGCGCTCGGAGATCAGCGCCCGCTCGAGCTGGGCGACGGCGCCGAGCACCTGCAGCGAGAACATGCCCTGCGGCGTCGAGGTGTCGATCGGGTCCCGCAGCGAGCGAAAATGCGCGCCGCGCTCCTCCAGCGTTTCGATCACCTGAAGCAAATGACTGACCGAGCGCGCGAGCCGGTCGAGGCGGACGACGACGAGGACGTCGCCGCCGCCGATCTCGCGCATCAGCTTCGCCAGCACCGGACGCGCGCGCGAAGCTCCGGATCCGTGCTCCTCATGGATGATCCGGCAGCCGGCGGCGCGCAACTCGTCGACTTGGGCGTCGGTGGCCTGGTCCTCGGTGGAGACGCGGGCGTAGCCGATCAGGCGGCGGATGGGGCGGGGAGACGAGGGGGCTGGCGGCATGGTTCGATTTGGGCGGCTTTCGGGGCTCTTGTACACTGCCGACGGCTGTGAGCAACCGAGCGGTTGCAGACGTGTTTTTACGCATCATCGCGACTCACGCGGCCGCTTGTTTCAGCCTGATCCACCGCTGCGACGTCAACTGCTCGATCGT
>PLZT01000580.1 GCA_003152255.1 Methylocystaceae bacterium
GTGCGCATCGACATCGCCAACCCCTTTGGCGTTTATATGCACGACACGCCGGCGAAGGGCGTGTTCGGCGACGATTTCCGTTTCGTTTCCTCGGGCTGCATCCGCCTGCAGAACGTGCGCGATTATGTCGCCTGGCTGCTCAAGGAGACGCCCGGCTGGGACCGCGACCGTATCGACGAAGTGATCCGTTCGGGCGAGCGCATCGACGTGAAGATTGTGCCGCAAGTGCCGGTCTATTGGGTCTATGTCACGGCCTGGGGCGCGCCCGACGGCGTGACGCAGTTCCGCGACGACATCTACCAGAAGGACGGAATCGGCGGCGCCCCGGGCCAGCTGGCGCTGCAGGGACGCCCGGTCGCGCAAAACACCGCCGGCGGAAAACTACTGCCGCGAGACGACGAACCGCGGTGATTTACACGCCGCCGAGCGGGAGTTCCCGCCGGCGGCGGCGCGGTTTTGGCGGTTTTTTCTTTTAACGTCGAGCCGGAATTTGAATTTGATCAGCTCATGGGCGCGGTTTTTTTGCGCAGGAAGCGCGCGCCAGGAGATGCGTTTTTCGAAACAGATGGAGAGCGGCGGCGATGCTTTATGCAAGGCACGCATCGCCGCCGTCGGCGAGCGCGCGTCGCATCGCTTCTTTGAATTCTTCACCGCCAATATCCGCAATCCGCGCACGCGCCGCCCGGATGGCGAACCCTGCCTCGACACCCACGACGCGACTTTACGAACGCCTCGCCGAGGAAGCGACGCTTGACGAGGTGGAGCGCGTTCTGATTTGAAATGCGTTTTGAAATTGGAAAAGACATTTTACGAAGATGATAGTGTCCCCCGCGTCGACGGTCCTCAAAACGGTCGTTTATTGCGGTGGAAGTACGTTCGACGCCCATGCGCCGCCGTGCTTATAAGTGAAGCGGGCGGAGCGAAGGCGCGAGGAGCTCCAATGCATACCATCAAATATCGGATGACCGGCGAGAACCTGCGTCCGCGCCGCACCAAACTCGAAATTCCCGGATGGGCCGGCCAGCCCGAGCCGCGGGTCGACGGCTCGCACGAATACGCCTGGCACTGCGTTCCCTTCTCGGAGGCCGCGCATTATGGCGTCGAGGTCTTCTACCCTTACGCCAACGAACTGCGTGTCACGACAACGGACGGGCGGCTCGTGCTTGACGGCGATTTCGGCCCGCCCCCAGACGAGGAGCACAATTGGCCACCGTTTCGCACCTTCGGAGAGCAGTTCTATACTTATCAAATTCTGCTCGATTTGAAGGTCGAAGCGGGTTTCGCTGTGAAGATCGAACCGCATCCGAGATTTTACACCGACCCGACCGATAGCGTGCCGATCGCCGTGCCGGCGCTTATCCGGAACTGGTGGCCGATGCTGTTCTTCGTCGTTTTCAAATCACCGCCGGAAGGCCGCACGCATTTCTTTCGCCCGGGCGAGCCCTTCGCGCAGTTCACCATCATCCCGGAGGAGTGCGATTTTGAACTCGTTCAAATGAATGAAGCGGAAGCCGCCGAACGCGAATTGCAGTCGCGGCGCATCTACGAAAGCCGCGCGACGCTCGCCGCCGATTCGCAATGGGTTTCAGCGTCGAACACTGTCTTCGACGCCACTTATAGGCGCATCCACGGGGCGGCGCGCAAATTGCCGCCCCGCTGACGCGATCCGCGTCAGCGCCTTCCTTGCGATCCGCGAAGGGTCAATAGGGATAGTAATTGTGGTGATGGTGGTGGTGGTGGTGGTGATAACGCCAATGATGGTGATGATGATGGTGGTGATAATAGCGCCGCCGCCAATAATTATTGTGATGATGGTGATGATGGTGGTGATACCAATACTGAGCCAGCTGCGTTTGAGCGCCTGACTCGCCCGCCTGACTGGCGCGCGCCGCCGCTTCCATCTCATCGGCGGTTTTGAGGAGCGCGACCGCGTTTGGTATCGGCTGCAGCAACTCGGCGTAGGAGGCCGGGCTCAACATTTCGGCGACGCTTTTCGCCGCCGCCGGGTCAATCGCGCCCATCGGCGCCAGCGCGGAGATCGCGCCTACAAGACGTGCGATATGCTTGTCCATGTTACCCTCCACCTAAATTGGCATCTCAATTCGCAGCTGGCGCGGGGACAGCCGTAGTCAATTGGCTATTGTTGGGCGCATCGTGGTCGCGCTTTCGTCCGGCGCGCGCGACCTCTTAGACGTATTGGCCCGACCCGCCCTAGGCGATAGCGCGCATTATCCAGGTCAAGCTCGCCCGAGGCTGAAAGGCTTGGGAAGCTCACTCACAAACGCGGCGAGGGCGGTAGCCAATCACGTCGCCATATTCATCGAACACTGGACGGCTTTCGCGCCAGCAATGGGGAGGTTCGACATAGACCGGCGCGGGAGCGCCGTAATAGACGGGCGGCGCCGGGCGAGCCAGAGCGCCACCCGTCATCGCGCCAAGCGCAAAACCGCCGATTCCTGCGGCGACCGCCGCGCCAGCGTCGTCCGCGCGAGCCGGAGCCGTTGGTCCGAGAGAGGCGACGCCAAGCGTGGCGGAGGCGAGAACGGCGGCAAGCATTTTCTTCATCGAAGTCTCCAAGGGCGTCGCGCCCTTTCGCAAGGCGTTCCCAAAAGCGGGCTCATTTTCGATCGCGTCATTGAATCGAAAATGAATTGCGGAGAAGTTTATAATTTCTCGCGTGACATTTATAAGGCGAGAATTTTTATCAAATAAATTCAATGGCTTATATGACACCTTGGCTTGAGGACCTCCACGGGAGGCGGCGTGGTTTCGCGGATTTGATTTGCGACGACAGGCCAGACCCCGTGAAAGTTTCTTGACGGCGTTTATGCGGCGAAACACCGCTTCCGTCAAAACTCGCCGCCTCGCGGACATTCGCGCCGCGCCAACCCGCGCCACCCCTACCGCGCCGCTTTCCCGCCCGCGTCGCGATGCGCGCGCCAGGCGCCGCCACAGTAGTCGCTGCCGGAAGACCAGGCGCCCGCGCCGCTCGTTCCGGCGAAGTGGCCGGTGGCGCGCGAGACATGGCCGTTCGCGTCGACGAACTTCGCGGCGAAGGTGCCGTCGGATTCGACATAGCCCCACGGGCTCGATGCGCCGCTATTGGCGGAGATCACGCGTCCGCCCTGGACGACGACATTGACCGGAACCAGCGTCGGGCAATTGCCGGCCGTGGTCGTCGATTCGAAACTCCAGGCGCCGTCGTAACCGCTTCCGAGCGCCGATGGTTCGACGCCGGTCTTGGCTGGTTGCGCCTGCGCCGCGCTCGCAGCCGCCGTCGCGGCCGCGAGCAGCAGGGCTCTTACCTTCATATGGCCTCCTCGAGAGCGCGCCGCAGCATGTCGTGCATGTCGCAGCCCGCGAAAATAAATCGCGCCACGCCCGCCTTGCGCAGATATTCCTCCATCTCGCCCGGACGCCCGGCGAGATAGAGGGTCGCGCCCGCGCCTTTAAGCGCGATCGCGACGGGAACTGCCGCATCGCAATAAATCTTGTCCGAAGAGCAAAGACAAGCCAGTTTCGCGCCACTGTCGCGGAAGGCCGCGACGATTTCCGCCATGTCTTCCGTTTGCGGTCCGAACACCGCCTCGACGCCGCCCGCCTCGAAAAAATTCTTGGCGAAATTCGCGCGTGGCGTGAATGTCGCCACAGAGCCCAGATTGGCGAGAAACACCCGCGGCCGCGCGCCGCTCACGGCGAGATGCGCATCCGAGCGGGCGCGCAGGGCTTCGAACGGCTCGGACAGGCGCCGCGGCGCCAGCATCGGCGATTTATGCGCGCCTTGCGGCGCCTCCACCTCGGCGATTCGCGCGTCGACGGGCGCGAGCACATCGAGCGCGGTCTCGCCGATGTCGGGAAACTCGTTGGAGCCGGTGATCTTGTCCTTGCCGCGCGCGACATTCCTGGCGCGCTCGCCGGCGGTCTCGGCGACCTTCGCCTGGAAACGGCCGGCGTCGAGCGCCTTGGCCAGCCCGCCTTCCGCCTCGATGGCCTGGAACTCGCTCCAGCCGCGCTCGCAAAGACCCTCGGTCAGCGCTTCGAAGCCGCCGGCGCCGCCGGCGGGATCGTCGACGATATGGAGGTAGGATTCGTCCTGCAGCACGAGCTGCGTGTCGCGCGCGAGGCGGCGGGCGAAGGCGTTCGGCGCGCCGAGCGCCTGGGTGAAGGGCAGGGTGGTGATCGCGTCGGCCCCGCCGACCGCCGCCGAAAAGACCGCGATGGTGGCGCGCAGCAGATTGTTCCAGGGATCATTCGCGGTCATCATGCGCCAGGCGGTTTCGGCGTGGACCAGCGCCGGCGCGGGAGCTAGGCCGCATGACTCCTCGACGCGCGCCCACAAAGCGCGTAGCGCGCGGAACTTGGCGACGCCGACGAATTCATCGGCGTCGGCGGCGAGCCGGAACACCAGCATTTTTCGCGCGACGTCGAGGTCCAGGCCGGCGTCGTCCAGCGCGCGCAGATAGGCGAGGCCGGCCGCGAGCGCGTAGCCGAGCTCCTCCGGCTCCGTTCCGCCCGCCGCATGGACGACGCGGGCGTCCGCCGCGACGGTTCCCCTGATGAAGCCGGCCTTGGCGGCGCGCTTGGCGCGATCGGCGAAGCTTTTGGCGCCCTCGCTCCACGGCGCCGGCGCGAATCCATGCCGAAGCCGCGCGCCCAGGGGATCGAAGCCGAAGGAGACGCGGGTGATCGAGGGCACGATGTGATTCTTGTCGAGGAGCCGCATGATCGCCTCGGCGGCGTTTGGCGCGCGCGGCGAATCCTCGACCATGACGGGAATGCCGTAATCGAGACGCACTTTGTCGAGGACATGCGCCAAAGCGGGGTCGCCGTCGTCGTTGAGCGCCGCGCCGTAAGCCCCTTGCGATCCCGCGAAAACGAGGTGCAGACCGTCAGCGCCGCCTTCGAGATCCTCGAGCGCCTGAGCGTTGGCGGCTTCCGAATCGGCGATGTCGACGCGGGCGAGGATGGCCCAGCGGCCGGGATTGACGCGCAACGAGCGGGGGCTAGGCGCCTCCGCGCGCCGATAGAGCGGATTGATCGCCGCGCCGTCGTAGTTCTTGGCGACGAGCTTGTCGAGAGTTCCACCCTTCAGGGCGCGTTCGACGGCTTTGCGCCATTGGTCTTCGCTGGCCTGGGGAAAACTTCCCGCCAGGGCTTCATCCTGTAACGTCATGGTCCTCGCTCGAACTTGCGGTCCGCTTCCGCGGCTATTTGGCATGAAGCGCGCGCTCTAGCCACCCCAATCCGTCGGCCAGCGGAGAGTGGGCTTTATTTTCGCCGCCAAACACCTTAACGAGGGGGGCGTTGTCCGGGGCAGTGGACGGGAACGCGGCGGCGAATCGGCTTGACCGGCGCATCGCGCCTAGAGGCCGGCAGAACCCCCAACGGAGGTGGACGTGACGGATAATCCGCAGGACAAGGCCAAGCTGGTCGACGAAATCGTCGAGGTTATCGCCTCGGAGGGCATGATCGACCGCGCCAAGGTCACGCCCGACGCGACGATAGAGAGTCTCGATTTGAAATCCGTGGACATTGTGATGATTCTCACGGCGCTCGAAGAAAAATTTAATGTTTACATCCCGATGGACGGCTCGCTGCAGGAAGCCAAGGACGTGAAGAGCCTTATCGCCGCCATCGCCGACCACATTACGAAAGAAAGAGAGAAAAACTGACATGGCCGATTCGCGAGAAGGCGAGGCCCGGGCGGCGGCGGCGGGCGCGCCTTCCGGTCGCGGCGCGGGATCGGGCCGCGTCGTTGTTTCGGGCATGGGGGCTGTTTCAGCCGCGGGGATGGGCGCGCGGGAGCTTTGGCGCGCGGCGAGGGACGGCGCTGCGCAAGTGCGCGAATTGCGCACCGAAATTCCCTATGACGGGCGCATCAAGATCGCCGCCCAGGTTCCGCCCTTCGAGCCTTCAGATCACATCGAAGCCGGACTGCTGCCCTTCTGCGATCCGTTCACGCAATATGCCGTGATCGCCGCCGACGAGGCGATGGCGCAGGCGGGCCTTGGCCGCGACGACCTCGCCGGGCCGCGCACGGCGGTCATCATCGGCACCGGCATCGGCGGCATGAACACCATCGACAGGGGGCTTTACCGCTATTACGTGCAGTCTATCCGTCCCGACCCCTTGACAGTGCCGCGCATCATTCCGAGCACGGCGGCGACGACGCTCGGCATGCGATATTCCTGCCTTGGCCCGACCTTCGCGGTCGGCAGCGCCTGCGCCTCGGCCAGCCAGTCGATCGGGCTCGGCTTGCAGATGATCCGCTTCGGCCTCGCCGATAGAGCGATCGTCGGCGGAAGCGAGGCCTGCGTCGTCAACGGCTCCATGCGTTCGTGGGAAGCTCTGCGCGTCCTCGCGCCCGAGCTTTGCCGCCCCTTCTCGAAAGGCCGCAACGGCATGACGCTCGGCGAAGGCGGGGCGGTGTTCATTCTGGAGACGCTGGAGGCGGCGCTGGCGCGCGGACATCAGCCGCTGTGCGAATTGGTCGGCTACGGCACCAGCAGCGACGCCAAGGACCCCGTGCGGCCGGATGTCGCCGGCGCGTCGAGCGCCATCGCCCTGGCGCTGGCCGACGCCGGCATGTCGCCGCGGGACATCCATTACATCAATGCTCACGGCACCGCGACGCACGCCAACGACATTACCGAATCCGAGGCGATCCTCGCGGTTTTCGGCGACGAGCTTGGCCGCGCGGTTCCCGTTTCCTCGACCAAGCCCGTTCATGGCCATGCGCTCGGCGCCGGCGGCGGGCTGGAGCTTTCGATCACGATTTCCGCGCTGCGCGAACAGATCGCGCCGCCGACGATCAATTTTCTCGACGCGGANNATGTCCAATTCCTTCGCCTTCGGCGGCATCAACGCCGTGCTGATCGTGCGGGCGCTCGATCATGACGGCTGACCGCGCGCTTGAATTTCCCTCTTTGCGCGTGCGGGTGGACGCGGCGCGCGCGGCGGAATTCGCGCGCGAAACCGGATTCGACGCGGGCTTCGACGGCGCGCCCTCGTGCTATCCGGCGGTGTGGTTGACGACGCCGACGATACACGGCGCGATCGCGCGAATCTGCGCGCAAGCGGATAGCGTCCCCGTGCACGAGTCGCAGCATTTCGCCTATCAGACGCCGCTGCGCGTCGGCGAGGACTATGATCTTTCGGTCTCCATGCGCCGCGAGGAAAAGCCGCCGCGGCTCGTCGTCGAGGCGCTTTTGGCGACGGTCAAAGGCGCGCCGGTCGGCCGGTTCGAAACGCTGTTGCGACTGGTGCCGCGCGCCGCGCTGCGTCGGGACGCGGTGGCATGAGCGCCAAAGGCCAGGCGACGCCGCCCGCCGTTGGGGAGCGGCTGCCCGCGATGGAGATCGGACCTTTCGACGCCGAGGGGCTGCGAAGATATGCGGAAGTTTCCGGCGACGACAATCCGCTGCATCTCGACGACGCGCTCGCCGCCTCGATCGGCTTCTCGGCGCCGCCTGTGCATGGCATGAAGCTGCTCGCCGCCTTCGAGCCGATGCTGCGGGCGTGGCGCGCGGATCTCGAATTGGTCGAGCTCGGCGGAACCTTCGTGCAGCCGGCCCCGCGCGGCGAAAAGCTCGTTTTGACCGGTCGCGTGCTACGATCGACCGAAGAGAGCGTGTTCGTGCGGCTCTATGCGCATGGCTCGGCGCGCGCCCCGGCGATCATCGCCGAGGCGACGCTAAGGCCTTCCAACGCGACGTTTTCAAGCGAAATGGAGGGCGGATCGCGTCAAGAAAACGCGTCGAAGCCCTTCGACCGGGAGGTTTAAGTTGAGCGGGAAGCATGTTCTGATTACCGGGGCCTCCAGCGGCATCGGCCGCGCGCTGGCGCTGCGCTATGCGCAAGATGGCGCGCGGCTCTCGCTGTTCGGGCGCGACGAAGCGCGGCTCGAAGCTTCCGCGAAAGCCTGCCGCGACAAGGGTGCCGATGTCGCGAGTTTCGTCGTCGACGTGCAGAACCGCGCCGGCATGGCGAAGGCCGTGGCGGACGCGCTGGCGCTCGCGCCGCTCGATATTGTGTACGCCAACGCCGGCGTCGCGACGGGCCTCTCCACCGGGCAAATCCTGGAAGACCCGGAGGCCGTGCGCGCGACGCTGGCGATCAATGTGATCGGCGTCTTCAACACGGTCGAGCCCGCGATATCGGCGATGACGAAGAGAGGCTCTGGCGCGATCGCCATCGTCGGCTCGATGGCCGGCGTGCGCGGCCTGCCGTTCTCGCCCGCTTATTGCGCGAGCAAGGCGGCGGTCTATTCCTACGCCGAGTCGCTGCGGGGCGTGTTGGCGCCGCATGGGGTCGATGTCTGCACGATCGTCCCCGGCTTCGTCGCGACGCCAATGGCGGCGGCGACCAAAAGCTGGCAGCCCGGCCTTACCTCCGACGCGGAGGCGGCGGACATCATCGCGAGCGGGCTGGAGCGCCGCAAGCCGGTGATCGCCTTCCCGCTGTTCATGTGGTGCGCGCTGCGCCTCATGACCTTTTTGCCGCCGCGCTGGGTCGACGCCGTGATGCTGCGCTTTTCCGCCGACGTGCCGAGCACGAAAGAGAAAGAGGCGGTCTGATGTGGGTGGGGGACGGCCTGCGCGACGTGTCGCTTTGGGGAAGCGCGGCCTTCTGGGCCATTTCCGTCGCGACGATGGTCGCGTCGACCCTGGCGACCATCGCGCAGCCTCGGATCGCGGCGCGTCGCGCGAGGAACCGCGAACAGCCGCCGGTCTCGGTCGTCGTGCCGGTCAAGATGCTGGAAGCCAATTTCGATCGGGCGCAGGAATCGATATTCGCCCAGAATTACCCCAATTTCGACGTGCTCGCCTCGGCCGTCGACCCGGACGGCGAGGCGGCGCGATCGATGCGAAATGTTTTCGCGCGTCATCCGGAGGTCCCGACGCGGTTTTTGCGCTCGACCGCGAAATTCGCCAAAAGCCCCAAGTTGGACAATCTCGTCGCGCCGTTCACGCAAGCGACCTACGACACGATCCTGATGAAGGACGCGAACGCCATTCTGGAGCCCGACGATCTCGCCGAGCACATGCGGCAATTGAACGCGGATGTCGGGCTCGTCTGCGCCATTCCCTACGGCGCCAATTCGGAAAATCTCGCAGCGCACGTCGAGGCGTCGATACTGAACGGCCCCCATTCGCGCATGCTGTTTTGGGCGTCCGCGCTGGGTCATGGATTTGGCGTCGGCAAGATCATGCTGTTCCGTCGCGGCGATTTTTTGCGCGCCGGCGGCTTCGACGCGATTTCGCATACCGTCGGCGAGGACAACGCGATGTCGAAGGCGCTGGCGCGAATCGGTTTGCGCACGGTTTTTTCGCACCGGCCAGTGCGGCAGGAACTTGGGCGTCGCACTTTTAGCGATGTATACCAGCGCCAACTTCGCTGGAGTGTGATTCGCCGAGGCGACGCCTTGCTGTCGTTCCTGTTGGAGCCCTTCTGTCAAGCGTTTCCGGCGCTTATCGCAGCGGGCGTCGCCGCTCCGCTGGCCAAGCTGACGCCATTCGCGGCCGCGGGCGCGACGGTGTTGCTCTGGTTCGCGCTCGAGACGTGGCTTTCCTTTATGAAGGGTTGGCGCCTATCATGGGAAGCTCCCGTAATCTTTCTGCTTCGGGAGGCGGTGATGCTAGCGGTATGGCTCCGCGCCTGGACCACTAACCGCGTGGTGTGGGCGAGAGAGCGTTTCGACGCGCGCGCCGATGTTACGAAGGGCGCGCCGGCGACCACGCCGGGCGCGCCGCTTGCGACACGAAAAAAAGGATAGACGCTTGGTTTTTGACCTTCTGCGTTTCGTCATTGACGCCATCGCCGCGGCCAGCGGATTGACGCTCATCGTCATTGGGCTTGGCTATGTCGCGGTCATCGCGCGCTTCCTGTGGGACGAAGTTCGCGGCCTGCGCGACCCCGAGCCCGTGGAGCTTCCCGACAGCGAATTGCCCCATGTGCTGTTGCAAATCCCCGTCTATAACGAACCGTTGGTGACGGAGCAGTCGCTGCGATGCGTCGCGCAGCTCGATTGGCCCAAGGACAAGCTGCATATCCAGTTGCTCGACGATTCGAACGACGAGACCACCGCGCGGGCCGAGGCCGTGGCGATCGAATTGCGCGCCGAGGGCGCTGATATCACGCATGTGCGTCGTCCCGACCGGATAGGCTTCAAGGCCGGCGCCTGCGCTTATGGGCTCACCATTTCGACCGCGCCCTTCATCGCCATGCTTGACGCGGATTTTCGTCCGCCGGCCAATTGGCTGAAGCGCGTCGTGCCGCTGCTGGTGAAGGACCCGAAGGCCGGCTTCGCGCAATCGCGCTGCGAATTCTCCAATTTCGAGAAGAACTGGCTCACCCGTGCGCAGGGTCTCGTCCAGGACGGGCATTTTCTGGTCGAGCAGCGCAGCCGCGCCCATGCCGGTTGGCTGTTCCAGTTCAACGGCACCGGCGGCGTCTGGCGGCGCGCGACCATCGAGCGCGCGGGCGGGTGGTCGGATTATTCGCTGGCCGAAGACCTCGATCTCACCGTGCGCGCGGCGCTCGACGGCTGGCGCGGCATTTTTATTTCCGAGCCGGCGATTCCGGGACAGGTGCCCGAGGGTCTGCGCGACTTCCGGCGCCAGCAGCGGCGCTGGTCGAACGGATTCGTGCAGGTCGCGCAGAGGACCATCGTTCCGATTTGGCGAGCGCCCTGGACTCTGACGCAGCGGATCGCCGCGATCGCGCTGGTGGCGCATCAGATTTTCTTCCCCGCGGCCGCCATCGGCGTTCTCGCGATACTCCTCGGCTCCATTCTGCACGGCTCGCCCGCGCCGTATCTGCCCATGCTCGAGGTTATCGCCGTCATGACGACGATCGTCGTGCTCGGCATCACGCTGCCGCCCTATCTGGCGTTAAGGCGCGGCTCGCTCGTCGATTATCTCAAGACGATGGCCTCGGTGCCGCCGCTGATGATCTATCTCGCCTTCTCCAATGGCGCGAAGATCGTCCAGACGATGCGCGGGCGCAGATCGCCGTTCAAGCGCACGCCGAAGATCGAACACGCCGAGCCCAGCATCGTCGACGCGGATGTCGAGGCCTAGCCAATGGGCGAGCGGCCAAAACTGTCGTCGACGCTGACGTGTCCATTCTGCGGCCATGCGGAAACTCTGACGATGGCCGTGGACTCATGTCAAATCCGCCATGACTGCCCCGCCTGCGGCGCCGTGATGAAGCCCAAGCCTGGCGACTGTTGCGTCTTCTGCTCGTATGGCGATGTTCCCTGTCCGCCGATGCAGGAGAGTCGCGATTGTTGCGCCGGAGAGACCGCGCCTCCACGCTGACCTTGCCGTCGCGCCGCGCGACTGGCTTCGCGATTGCATGTATTGTCCTGTGGATTTTCGCGCCCATTCGGCGCAAAACACAGCCAAATGCAATCGGCGAGGAGCAGCGCCCGTGGCGAATGAAGCGGATGTCTTGAAGGCTTTGGAGAAGGTTCCCGGTCCCGGCGGCGTATCGCTCGTGGCGTCGAACGCGGTCAGCGGAATCAATGTCGCGGGGACGAAGGCCTTCGTTTCGATCTCCGGCGATCCGGCGCGGGCGAAGGAGTGGGAGGCCATCCGTCTCGCGGCGGAGCGGGCCGTCGGCGAAATCGGCGGCGTCGAGCGGGCGATCGTCACGCTCACGGCCGAACACGCGCCGCGGCCAGAACCGGCGCGTGATCACGGACATGGCCATCATCACGACCACGGCCCCGCGGTCGCCGCGCCGCGCCGGGGCATTATCGCCGCTGTTGAGCGCATCCGCTTCATCGTCGCCGTGGCGTCGGGCAAGGGCGGCGTCGGCAAGTCGACGACCGCCGCCAATCTCGCGCTGGGGCTCGCCGCGCAAGGATGGCGCGTCGGCCTGCTCGACGCCGACGTTTACGGGCCGTCGGCGCCGCGGCTGTTCGGTCTGCACGGCAAGCCGCAAGTGGCCGACGGCAAGATGGTTCCGCTGGAGGCCTACGGCGTCAAAGTGATGTCGATCGGCTTTCTCGTCGACGAGAACGTGCCGATGGTCTGGCGCGGCCCGATGGTGTCGCAGGCGTTGACGCAGATGCTGGGCGAGGTCGCCTGGGGCGAACTCGACGCGCTCGTCGTCGATATGCCGCCGGGCACCGGCGACGTGCAGCTCACGCTGGCGCAGCAAGTTCCGCTTGCCGGCGCGGTGATTGTCTCGACGCCGCAGGATCTCGCGCTGATCGACGCGCGGCGCGCGGTCGGCATGTTCCAGAAAGTGGAGGCGCCGATTCTCGGGATCATCGAGAATATGAGCTATTTTCTTTGCCCGCACTGCGGCGGCCGCACCGATGTGTTCTCGCATGGCGGCGCCCGTCACGACGCCGAAAAGCTGGGCGTGCCCTTCCTCGGCGAGGTTCCGCTCGACGCGGCGATCCGCGAGACCTCGGACGCCGGCCGTCCCGTCGTCGGCGCCGATCCGCAAGGCGCGCATGCGGCGATCTATCTCAATCTCGCGGCCAAGGTGAAAACCCTGCTGGAGACCCAAACGCGCCGCCCGGGGCCGGTCATCGTGAAGGGATAAAACAGCCCGCTCCTGACGAAATCAGGAGCGGGCGTCCTTGGGAGCATTTAGTTTTTGGGGGATTTAAGCATGATCCTGGCCAGCGGGCGCGGTAGCGGGCGCTTGCCGCGTCCACCAAACTCGCCACCCCAATTGCGCGTCCTTGGAGCCGCCCGCGGCATATGACGCGGAATGACGAAGCGCCTCGTGGAGATCGCCGTTCTCGGCTTCGACGGTTGTCTTGGTTCCGGCGTGCTTGGGCCGGAGGACATGTTGACGCTGGCCCGCAAATCTCGCGGCTAAGGTGAAGTCCTGCTGAAGACCCAAACCCGCCGCGCCGGGCCGGTCGTCATGAGGGAATAAAACAACCCGCCCCTGAAGAGATCAGGAGCGGGCGTCCTTGGGAGGACAGAGGGGGATTTAAGCATGATCTAGGCCGGCGGGCGCATAAGCGGGCGCTTATCGCGTCCGCCGGGTCGCAAGCGCTAGGTCAGAAGCGCCACGCCTTCCTTGCCGACCAGAGCGTGAATGCGCATCAGAATCTGAAGCACGACGCCGAACACGCCGAGCGCCATCCAGCCGAAGAACACGAAGCCCCAATGCAGCGGAGCGACGAACAGTTCTTCCATGAACCAGAAGGTGTGACCCCACTCGTTCAGGCCGACGTTCGGAATGATCATGAACGGACCAATCGCCACGATCAGATAGGCCAGCGAATAGCCATGAGCAAAATACGGAATGCGGGTCTTCGCATAGAAGAATCCGCCAACCGCGATAACCGAATAGATCGGGTAGCTCATGTAGAACTCGATGATGTGCGACGGCGTGAAGTCGGTGTCGCGAATCACCGTCATATGCCAAGTGCCGTCCTGCTCCGTGAAGAAGCTGGCGCCCCAGTAAATGGCCACCGCGTAAACCGTCAGCCATTGAACCAGAACGACAAGACGACGCATTTCCTCGCGAGGCGTCACCGCGTCGACGTTGCGGTCGCGGGTCTTCCACAGATAGCCGGCCAAGCCAATGCCCGAAATCAGCTCAAGCGGAATTTCCGTCCACAGAATGCTCAGCCAGTAGGTCTGGAACTCCGGAGCGAACGAGTCGAGACCCGCGCGCCAGCCGAAAACCTGCTCGTAAATACGCACGATCAGGTAGAACACGTCCAGAGTTATAAGGCCAACCCACATCCCTCGCAGATCGACTACCCTATCTGTGCCAGCAGCCGCGCCCGCGGCTGTGTCTGTTGTTGAGCTCATATTTTTTCCTCCATGAAGCCGGACGAAAACGAGTCTCATCCGTTCGCTACAAGTTGGACCTCGCCGAGCCCTCTTGCAGCGTGGCGGGTTAGACATTATTGTTGCAAACTTGGACAGCGGGGATGCCAAGTTACATGCAAAACTCGCCACGCCAATAGAGCGTCCTCGGAGACGCCCGTCGCAGTCGACGCGCCATGGAGGAGCTCCAGATGCAAATCGCCGTTCTCGGTTTCGATGGTTGTTTGGGTTCGAGCCTGCTTGGGCCGGTGGATATGTTGACGCTCGCCCTCAAGATGATTTCAAAGCGCGGGCAGCCTGAACCTTACAGCGTGTCGACGGTGAGCTTCGATGGTTGTCCCATTGAAGACGGCATCGGCCGGCGGCTGGATGTCGACGCGAGTTTCGACGAGATCGGCGCATGCGCCGCGATCCTCGTTTCCGGCTATTTCTGCGAACTCGGCCATGCCTTTCCGGCGACGCCGGCGATCGGCGCCGCGGCCGCCTGGATCAGACAACAACATGCACGCGGAGCGATTATCTGCGGCTCGTGCAACGGCGTGTTCCTGCTGGGCGAAGCGGGCCTGCTCGATGGAAGGCGCTGCACGACGACATGGTGGCGGCACGACGAATTGAAAAACCGCTACCCGCGCGCCGACGCGGCCTGGGGCGCCTCGCTGATCGAGGACGGGCGCGTCGTGACGGCCGGCGGGCCGTTGTCGTGGATCGACCTTTCGCTGCACGTGATCCGCAAGCTCTGCGGCGCCGAGGCGGCGAAAACCGCGGCCGATTTCACCGTCGTCGACACGGTTCCGACAACGCAAACCGTCTATGTGCCGCAGGGCCATCTGGCGGCCTCTAACCCTTTTCTGCTGGAAGCCGAGCGCATCGTGCGCGACGCGGGCGATACGCCGCTTTCCGCGCAACAGCTCGCGCAGGCGCTCGGCGCCTCGGAGCGCACGCTGCATCGACGCTTGAAGCAGGCCTCGGGCGAGACGCCAAAGGGCTTCATCGATCGCGTGCGCTTCGAGACCACGCGCATGCTGCTCGAAACCACCGCGCAATCGATCAAGCAATTGGCGGCGAGTTCCGGCTATTCCGACGAAACGAGCTTTCGCCGCGCCTTTCACCGCTATTCCGGCATGACGCCCGGCGCTTACCGCAGTTGGGCGCGGGCGCGCACGGTGGCGTCATCGTCGAAATGACGCGAAGGGTCGCGCTCACACCGCCAGATTGTCGATAAGCCGCGTCGCGCCGAGCCGCGCCGCCGCCAGCAGCCTGATCGGCCCTTCGCGCCGGCGGCCGACGCGCGCCAGCGTTTCGGCCTGCCGCGCCTCCAGATAATCGATCGCGAACCCCGCTTCGCCGACGCTTTTTCGCGCGATTTCGAGACAAGACTCGATCGCTTCGCCCGCGGCGATGCGCCGGGCGGCCTCTTGCATCGCCATAAACAGCGCCGGCGCCGCCCGGCGCTCGGCGGCGGAGAGATAGACGTTGCGCGAGGACATGGCGAGACCGTCCGTCTCGCGCAAAGTCGGCGCGGAGAGTATTCGCGTCGCGATGTCGAGATCGCGCGCCAGCTGGCGGATGACCAGAAGTTGCTGATAGTCCTTCTCGCCGAATAAAGCGACATCGGCGCCGGCCTGGTTCAGCAGCTTGGCGACCACCGTGGCGACGCCGGAAAAATGCGTTGGACGGAAGCGGTCTTCGAGATCGGCCCGCGCGGGCCCGTCCATCTCGACGCGGGTCGCGAAGCCATGCGGATACATCTCCTCGACGGCCGGCGCGAAGCACAGATCCGCCGCCGCGCTTTCGAGCTTTTCGAGGTCGACCGGCAGCGTGCGCGGATATTTGGTGAAATCCTCGGAGGGGCCAAATTGCGCCGGATTGACGAACACGGTGACGACGACCCGCTGAGCGTCGCGCCGCGCCGCCTCGACGAGCGAAAGATGCCCCGCGTGCAAAGCGCCCATCGTCGGGACGAGCCCGATGCGCTCGCCATTCGCGCGCCAGGCGGCGACCCGCGCGCGCAGCGCTTCGATCGTGTGGACGACGGGAACGTTCGCGGTCATGATTTTACGACTCCTTTACGCGCGACGCGGCCAGTTCTTCGCTCGCGGCGCGCGCAAGGCTTTCGAGAAAAGCGACATAGGCGGCGGGCAGGGACCAGTGGCGGGCGGCCGCGATCACGCCGGCGAGATATTCGGGAGCCGGCGCGCCGGGCCTTGTCCAATGACCGACATAAACGAGCGCGCGCGCCGAGCCGAACGGCTCGCGCAGCACCGGAAGCTGAACCTTTTTATAGAGTCCGCGCGAAACATCCTCGAATTGGTCGAGCGCGCGAACGTCGCGAAGCGCGAGATCCCACAGCACGCCATGCACGTTTTCGCGCGGGTCGGGGGCGATGCTGGCGAAGCCTTCGGCCATGACGAGAATGCGATGCCGCGGGAGGCGCCCGCGCCCGAGCGGGCGCGAGAGCGGACAGCGCTCGGCCATGCCGGCTAAGTCCATATTGGCTCCATAGGCGAAGTAAAGCGGCATGGGAGCAAACTTCTATCGGTTGAAGCCGCCGCCGTAAACTTCGGCTCTGGCGCGAATGGCGAAGGTGATATATCGCATGATCGCCATGGAAGGGTGGCCGAGTGGTTTAAGGCAGCGGTCTTGAAAACCGCCGTGGGGGAAACTCCACCGTGGGTTCGAATCCCACCCCTTCCGCCAGTTCGAAGGTTTATGGTCGTTTTGGGTGTGTGCACGGGGCGCGGAATTGATTGATCCGGCATTGGCCGGATAGCGCTGGCCCTATCTGTGATGGTCTAGCATTTTTGGCAAGCCCGAATCACCGCGGCGCGGTCTGATCGGGCGTCGGGACGAACCAAGGCCTGCCGAGCGCTTTGTTTCCCCGCCGCCGCGCTGAAAGCGGACATTGCGCGTCCGCTCGGCTGGCGCGGCGGATGCGCTCATCCTTCAGAATACGCCGGCCTCGAGACCCGCGGCCATCAGCGTTCCCAACTCCCGGCACTGCGCGACGAATTTCTCCCGCCAGGCGCCCCGGAAGATCAGCGGCTCCTGGATTTTGCGCCAGCGCAGCCCGGTGACGATCGTCTCGACGCCGCGTTTGGCCCCCGTGCCGTCGTTTCCGGCGCGGATGTAGAATGCGTAGGGCATCCCCTCGGTCCGCCCTAGACACGGGCAATAGCAGCGGTCGAAGAAGTCTTTCAGCGCCCCGCTCATATAGCCGAGGTTCTCGGTCGCGCCGAGGATGATCGCGTCCGCCGACAGGACCTCCGCCGGCGTCGTCGCGAACGGACCGAGCACCGTGACCTCGACCCCCTCGATCTCCGGCGATCGCGCCCCCGCGACCAACGCATCGCGCAATCGCTCGGTATTGGGCGACGGAGCATGGGCGACGATGAGCAGGCGCTTGCCGGTCATTGACGTTTTCCTTTCGCGCCCGGCGATTGGCCTTCGATATGAAAGCGCCTTTGGCGCGCGTAAAAGCCGGTCTCGCCTTTAGGCGCGGAAGCGAGCGCCCGACGGATCGTAAAAGGGCGCCAGGGACGCGCTCGCGCGGACGCGTTCTCCCGCCACGTCGAGTTCGTAATTTCCGCCAAGGACGAAAGCGCGGTCGACGCCCGCTGGATTGCGCACATAGCCGTAGCCGATCGGCTTGCCGAGGGAGTAGCCGAAGCCGCCGCTGGAGAGCCAACCGACGCGCTCGCCATCGCGGTAGATCGTCTCGCGGCCGAGCAGCGTGACCTCGGGGTCTTCGACCGCGAAGCCGACCAGGAGGCGCGGCAATAGCCCGCCGTTCACGACGGACGCCCCATCCGGCGCCGCGGCGGGTTTTTCGAGCGCGTCGCGCCCTTGAAAGGGCAGGCCGGATTTGAGCTTGACCGCCCAGCCAAGCCCCGCCATCGGCGGGGTGTGATCCGGTCCGATGTCGGCGCCCCAGGCGCGATAGCCCTTCTCCAGACGCAGCGATTCAATCGCGCGGTACCCGGCGTTGGCGAGACCGAACGGCGCTCCGGCCTGGATTAGCCGATCATGGACCGCGACCGCGAATTCGACGGGAATGTGCAGCTCCCAGCCGAGTTCGCCGACATAGGTGACTCGGATCGCCAGCACCGGGGCGCCGGCCAGCCGAATCTCGCGCGCCGTCATGAAGGGGAAGGCCGCGTTGGAAAGATCGTCGTCGCAGCAGGATCGCAATATGTCGCGCGCGAGCGGCCCCATCAGCGCGAGCACGCAGTTGGCTGATGTCACGTCCACCAGCGTCGCGTCCATCTTCTCGGGGATCGATCGCCTGATCCAATCGAAATCATGGGTCGCGAAGCCCGTGCCGGTGACGATGTAAAATTGGTCGCGGTCGATCCGCGTGACGGTCAGATCGCATTCGATCCCGCCCTTATGGTTCAGCATTTGCGTGTAGATCACGCTGCCGGGAGGCTTCGCGACATTGTTGGCCGCGATCCAGGACAGCACGCTCTCCGCGTCCCGCCCGACCAGCATCGCCTTGGCGAAACTCGTCTGATCGAACAGCGCGGCGGTGGTCCGGCAGGCGCGATGCTCGCGTCCCACCGCCTCGAACCACCCCGGCCGCGTGAAGGAATAGCGATCTTCCGGCGTCTCTCCCGCGGCGGCGTCCGCGAACCAATTGGGCCGCTCGAACCCCATCTTTTCGCCAAAGCAGGCGCCCGCGGCCTTCAGACGTTCATAGAGCGGCGAGCGGCGCAGCGGCCGGCCGGATTGATATTCCTCCGCCGGCCAGGCGATGGAGTAATGCCGCGCATAGGCCTCCAGCGTGCGCGCGCGGACCCAGTTGGGGTCCTTGTGGCCCGCGCCGAAGCGGCGAATATCCACCGGCCACAGATCGTAAGGCGGCTCGCCATCGGCGACCCATTCGGCGAGCGCCATGCCGGCGCCGCCCGCCGAGGCTATGCCGAAGGCGTTGAAGCCCGCGCCGACGAAGAAATTGCGCACCTCCGTCGCCTCGCCGATCATCCAATTGCCGTCGGGCGTAAAACTCTCCAGGCCGTTGATCATCTGCTTGATCCCGGCCGAAGCCAGCGCCGGGACGCGCCCCAGCGCGAGGTTCATGATCGGCTCGAAATGATCCCAATCGTCGGACAGGAGGCGAAATGCGAAATCCTCGGGGACGGCCGCGGCGCTCCAGGGAATGGGGTTCGGCTCATAGCCGCCCATGACGAGGCCGCCGACTTCCTCCTTGTAATAGGTGAGGCGATCGGGATCGCGCAGCGTCGGCAGATCGCCGGTCACGCCGTCGATGCGTTCGGTCACGAGGTATTGATGATGCACCGCCGCCAGGGGAACCGTGACGCCGGCGCGCGCGGCGAGGCGCTGAGTCCATAGCCCGCAACACAGAACCACTTTCTCGCAAGCGATTGACCCCTTATCCGTGACGATTCCCTTTACGCGCCCGTCCTCGACCACGACCTCGGAAACGGCGACGTTTTCCGCGAAGCGCGCGCCGGCGAGCCGCGCGCCCTTGGCGAGAGCCTGGGTGATGTCTGAAGGATTCGCTTGCCCGTCGGTTGGCAGGAAAGCCGCGCCGACGACATCGTCCACATTCATCAGCGGCCAGAGCGCTTGCGCCTCCTTGGGGCTCAGAAGCTGCATGTCGAGCCCGAAACTGCGCGCGGTCGTCGCCTGACGTTTGACTTCGATCCAGCGGTCGGCGTTGCAGGCGAGGCGCAACCCGCCATTGCGCTTCCAGCCGGTCGCGTAACCAGTCTCCGCTTCGAGCTTCTCATATAGCTCGACCGAATAGCCCAGCAGCCGGGTGATGTTCGCGCTGGTGCGCAATTGGCCGACGAGACCGGCGGCGTGCCAGGTCGAGCCGGATGTGAGTTGATGACGCTCAAGCAGCAGAACCTCCACGCCGCGCTTGGCGAGGTGATAGGCGACGGAGCAGCCGATGATGCCGCCGCCGACGACTATGACTTGCGCGCCGCGGGGAAGTTCGGTCATGCTTGCTCCATTCGCTGGAAGGCCGTCCAGGCGGCGTCGAAGCGCCGCAGATTTTCGTCCGTATAAGCGACATAGTCGAAATCGATCGTCGACCTTTGCTCCGAGACCATGCTCCACATCGCCTCGCGCAGCAGCGACGCGCAGAGCATGGCGTGAAATTTTCGGCGCAATGCGTCGGTGACCGGCGCCTCGAAATAAGCGCTCAGCATCGCATCGTTGTCGCCCGCGTTGAAACCATTGTTCGAGGAAAGGCCGCCAAGATCGAACAACGGCGTGTTCCAGCCGGCGTAATCCCAATCAACCAGCCACAGGCGCTGGCCGTCGTCGATGAAATTGGCGGCGAGCAGATCATTATGGGCGAAGACGAGATCGATCGGCCCCACCGCCCGCTCCAGCGCCTCGGCGGCGCCAAGAAAAAGCGGTAGGCGCGCCGCCATGCGGCTTTGGTCCTCGGCGAGCGTATGCGCGTAATCGCGGATGATGTGGAAGACGTTGAAGGCCAGTGTCGGACCGCGCAGATGCATGGCGATTTCGCGGTGGACGCGCTTGACCAGGGCGACGCAACGGTCGCGGTCGGCGCGCACATCGTCGGGGCCGTAGCTGTGTCCGGCGATATAGTCGAGGACGAGGACGGAGGGCGCGGTGTAAAGCACCTTCGGTGAAATCCCCGCCTCGCCTGCCGCCCGGGTCGCCGCGAGTTCATTGAAGCGCATGACCCCATGAACAGGGATATCGCCGCCAAACCGCACGACGGCGCGGCGCTCCGCATCCGTCACGAGATAATTTTTATTAGTGATGCCGCCGAGCAAGGGCTGGATATCTATCCCGCCGTTCCAGATCGGAAGGGCCCGTATGACCGTCTCGGGATCGGATGCGCTCAAGGCCATGCCGGCTCAACCTTCTCGCAAGGACAAGGCAGACTATAGCGGCGCGGCGGGGTTGGCCAGAGGCTTAAGCTACGAGCGGAGTCGCGATCCCGCGCTCGTCGTAGGCTCGCGCGTCCTATCGCCTAAATCACGTTCGACAAATCGCGCCGACCGTCGACGACGCGCACGATCTCGACCCAATCAACCGGGCCGTCGTCCGTGTCGGGATGCGTTTCAAAGAGAATGAGATACGGCCCCTCGACCAATACCCGCGCGCGCGGCTGAATATCAGGGCGACGCGGCCCAAGTCGAGGGTGATGAGCCAGTTGGTCTATCCGCGCGCCGATGGCGCGCACGACCCGTGTCGCGGCGTGGGGATTGTCCGCGGCTATTGTCAACCAGATATCTTCCAAATCCTGCTCTGCCGCAGGCGATTGGGAGACGTGGCTCACAGGGCCTTCACTTCCTTAAAGCCGCGCCCTCGCGGCCGCGAGCGTGCGCTCGACATCGAAAGGCTCCGCCGGCCCGCTCGCCTTGCCCTCGTCCCAAAGTTTGCGTAGCCGCTTCACTTCTTCCTGGCGAAGTTCGCGCTTGAACTGCCAGTCGCGGACGGCTTCGCGCACGATTTCGCTCGTGGTCGCATATTCGCCCGCTTCGACGGCTGCCTTTAGGGCGGCAAGCTGCCCCCCCGTCAGGGCGACGCTGACTTTCTGGATATCGGCCACGGCGCATCTCCAATCGTCTCTAAGGCGCATTCTTGCTACTTGGTAGCAAGAAAGTCCATTGAAAACCCCACGCGGGCGGCAAAAGCATTCTTCGGTTGGCTGGAGCCGCGCGGCGCCATAGTTTTACCACGCCGCGCCTTTCCTCGCCCCGACAGGCCATGCCCATGTATGCGACAGCAATTCGCGGAACCCGCTACACATTCCCCGACCTGAAATCGTTGATGGCCAAAGCCACGCCCTTGCGCTCCGGCGATTGCCTCGCGGGCGTCGCGGCGAAAAGCGCCGCGGAGCGCGTCGCGGCGCAAATGACGCTCGCGGATTTGCCTCTATCGACCTTTTTGCGCGAGGCGCTCGTGCCCTACGAGGAAGACGAGGTGACGCGGGCGATCGTCGACGGTCACGACGCGGCCGCCTTCGCGTCCGTCGCCAGCTTCACGGTCGGTGAATTGCGGGACTGGCTGCTCTCGGACGCCGCGACCGATGAAACGCTCGCCGCCTTGGCGCCAGGGCTAACGCCGGAAATGGTCGCCGCGGTCGCCAAGATTTCGCGCAACCAGGATCTGATGGCGATCGCCGCGAAACGCCGCGTGGTGACGCGGTTTCGCGACACATTGGGGCTTCCCGGACGCCTCTCCTCGCGCATTCAGCCGAACCATCCAACCGACGATCCCAAGGGCATTCTCGCGAGCGCGATTGACGGCCTGCTGCTCGGCAATGGCGACGCGGTGATCGGGATCAATCCGGCCTCCGACGATCCGCGGCGATGCCACGAGCTTTTGCGGCTTATCGACGAATTGCGCGAGACGCTGGGCATACCGACGCAATCCTGTGTGCTGGCTCACGTCACGACGACGCTTCAACTGATGCGGCGCGGCGCGCCGGTCGACCTCGTGTTCCAATCGATCGCCGGAACGCAAAGCGCCAATCGAAGCTTTGGCGTCGATCTCGCGCTGCTGCGCGAGGCCAATGATGCGGCGCTGGCGTTGCGGCGGGGAACCATCGGCGACAATGTGATGTATTTCGAGACCGGCCAGGGCAGCGCATTGTCCGCGGGCGCGCATCACGGCTGCGATCAGCAGACGCTGGAAGCCCGCGCCTATGGCGTCGCGCGGCTGTTCAAGCCGTTGCTGGTCAACACCGTCGTCGGCTTCATCGGCCCGGAATATCTCTTCGACGGCAAGCAGATCATCAGAGCCGGCCTAGAGGATCATTTTTGCGGCAAGCTGTTGGGCCTGCCCATGGGATGCGACGCTTGCTACACAAATCACGCCGAGGCCGATCAGAACGACATCGACGATCTGCTGACTCTGCTCGCCGTCGCCGGCGTCAATTATGTGATGGGCGTTCCCGGCGCGGACGACATCATGCTCAATTACCAGAGCACGTCCTATCATGACGTGCTCGCGGTTCGCCGCATGTTGGGACTGGCTCCGGCGCCGGAATTCGCGCAATGGCTTGAGAGCATGGGCGCGATGGACGAGCACGGTTCGCCAAAACCCCAGGCGCTGCCCGCCGCGGTCCTGCCGCTGCTCGCAAAGGCGTGAACGATGACCGAGACTCTCCCGGAAATCCGCGACAAACTGGCGAGTTTACGCGCCGCGACGCCAGCGCGCATTTTTCTGCCGCGCGCCGGCCTGGCCTTGAGGACACATGCCAATCTGCAATTTCAACTCGATCACGCCGAAGCTCGCGACGCTGTTCACGAGCGCCTCGATGTTGAGACGCTTATCGAGGCGCTGCGGTCGCGCGGTCTCGAAGTCCTTCGCCTCGCCAGCGCCGCGCCGGATCGCCGAACTTATCTGCTACGCCCCGATCTTGGCCGCAAACTCGACGAAGCGTCGCGCGCGCGTCTCGCGAGTTCGGCGGGCGATTATGACATCGCGTTCGTTATCGCCGACGGTCTTTCCGCGCGCGCCGTCTCCTCCCATGCGATCGCTTTGCTGGACGAAGCGATGCCGGCGTTCCAACAAGGTTCATGGAAGCTCGCGCCCGTCGTCGTTGTCGAACAAAGCCGCGTGGCGATCGGCGACGAAATCGGCGAAATTCTGGGCGCTAGACTCGTCGCCGTGCTGATCGGCGAACGCCCCGGTCTTTCCTCTCCCGATAGTCTCGGCGTCTATCTAACCTTCGCGCCCCGCGTCGGCCGCAACGACGCCGAGCGCAATTGCCTGTCCAATATTCGCTCGCAGGGAATGTCCTATTCGGAAGCCGCGCAAAGATTATTCTATCTATGCGGCGAAGCGCGTCGGCGGAATCTGACGGGCGTCGAATTGAAAGACGAGACGCCTCTCGCGAGGCGCGACGAATCGCCACGACTGGGCGCCTCGGAACGATAAATTGATCGCGAAGCCGTCGCCATGCTTGGCCCGGAGGCTCAACTCTTGAAGCGTAGCGAGTGCGCGAGCCCCGCGCCGCGGATGATTCCAAGGCGCGGCGTCATTCCGGGTCAACGTCGAAGAGATTCAGGAAGGCGTCCTTGTTTTCCCTCAACCGCTCCAGATGCACCGTGGCGAGCTGCGCGAGGCGCCGATCGCCCGACGGCGTCATGATCACGAGCGATCGACGACGGTCGGATGGATCGGTCTTGCGCTTGACCAATTTGGCTTGAACGAGACGCGAGACCAGCTCCGCGGCGC
>PLZT01000368.1:0-515 GCA_003152255.1 Methylocystaceae bacterium
CCCCGTCACGTCGATCTGCGTCCCTTCGTCTTGCAGGGAGCCAAGGACATCTGCGTCGTTCCCGGCGGCCTCACGCGCGTCGCCATGACCGAGAAATCGCTGATCGTGAATTCGAGCCAGGGCGGAGGGACCAAGGACACCTGGGTTATCGACGACGTTCCCGCTTAAGAGCCAGCCGCCGCGCCATCACCTTTTCACGCACGAGTCCAAGCCATGCTGTCACGCACCGCCGACAACCTCTACTGGCTAGCGCGTTATATGGAGCGCGCCGATTTTCTCGCGCGCGTCATCCAGGCCTCGCGCCGCCTCGCGGCGCTGCCAAAGGCTTACGGCGGCGCGGAGAGCGAATGGGAGAGCGTGCTGTTGTCCGCCGGTTCGGCGACCGCCTTCGCGCAAACAAACCGACCGCTCGACGAAGCGAATGTCATCGAATTCCTCGCCTTCGCCCCGGACAATCCCGGCTCGATCCGCAATTGCATCGAACTCGCGCGCACCAACGCGCGCGCCGTTCGCAC
>PLZT01000368.1:662-18733 GCA_003152255.1 Methylocystaceae bacterium
TGGGTCTATCGCCAGAGTCTGAAGCCCTGGCTGGTCGCCGATCTGCTGATCCTGCGGCCGGAAATGCCGCGCTCGCTGACCTCTTGCTACGAGAGCGTGGTGCGCTATCTCGACCGGCTGGCGACGACGCACGGGCGGCAGGGACAGGCGCAGCGCCATGCGCGGGCGATCTACGGCAATCTCGAGAACATGTCGATGGAGGCGTTGTTCCAGGGCGGCCTGCATGAATTCATCGGCCGCTTCATCACCGACAACGCGCAACTCGGAACGCTGGTCTCCGAGCAATATTTGTTTTGAAGAAGGACCGACCGCCCTCATGCTCCTGCGCATCCGACACGAGACGATCTATCGTTACGGCGAACCCGCCAAATCGGCCGTGCAAAAGCTTTTGCTGACGCCGCGCAATTGCAACATTCAGCGCATCGTGAATTGGCGCATAGAGGTCGACCGCGATTGCCGCCTGACCCAGAGAGAGGACGCCTTCGGCAATATTCTGCACTGCTTCACGGCGGACGGCCCCTTCGACACGCTGACGACGCTGGTCGAAGGCGAGGTCGAAACCTTCGATACGGCGGGCGTGGTGAGCGGCGCGGTCGAGCGTTTTCCGGCCGCGCTCTATTTGCGCGACACGGCCTTGACGACGGTCGACGCCAACATGCGCGACTTCGCGCGTCAGGCGACGGCGCGGGAGGGCTGCGCGCTCGACAGGCTGCACGCGCTGATGGCCGCTCTGCATGAAGCCATGACCTTCGACGCCCGCGCGACGCATGTGGCGACGCCGGCGGCGCAGACCTTCGCGCGCGGCCACGGAGTTTGCCAGGATTTCGCGCATATTTTCGTTGCGTGCGCCCGAACGCTCGATATTCCCGCGCGCTACGTCAGCGGCTATCTCAAGCGCGCGGAAGGAGAGGCCCAAGCAGCGGGCCACGCCTGGGCCGAGGGCTTCGTCGAAGGGCTGGGCTGGGTCGGATTCGACGCCACGCATAAAATGTCGCCGGATGACGCCTATGTTCGCGTCGCGGCGGCGCTGGACTATCTCGGCGCCGCGCCGATCAGGGGCGCGCGCGTCGGCGGCGGCGACGAGGAGATGGAAGTGCGGCTCAAGGTCGCGATGGCGCGCGCGCAATCGCAAAGTTGAGTTGCGCGCGAAGGATTAGGCTCGCTCAGGCGGCCCGGCCTTCATCCTGGACCGGAGGACGCTTCCCGCGCTCCCGCCTCGCGAGCCAGCACCGCGCGCAACGGCGCATGGCGAACGACTCCGTCCTCGGAAAAATATTCGCAGGCGCACTCCTCGGCCAGCCGGGCGAAAAGCCCCTGCCAGACGTTTTTAATGCTCCAGCGGCGAAAGCGCGTATAGGACGTATACCACTTGCCGAAGCATGGCGGCAGAGCGCGCCAAGGCTTGCCCGTGCGGGCGAGCCAAAGCACCGCCTCGATGAACAGGCGGTTGTCGCGGCCGCGGCAGCCGGGATCTCCATCCTTGCCCGGCACATGCGAGGAGATCAGCGCCCAGCGCTCGTCGGTCAGGTAGGGTTTGCCCGCCTCTTCGATGAACGAGCAGATGTCGCGAGGCTGGCGGGCGAGATCACTTTCCACACCCGGCGCCAGCAAGGAAATCCGCGCCCAATACTCGTCGCTTGGATGGAATTCGCTCAATGCAGCCCCCTTTGAATTAATGGCGCGCGACCTCGTTCGCGCGCCATTAGGCGCGCGGCTCCAGTGCGAGCGGCGCTTACGGAATTCCGCGGGTCTTCCCCAACCAATTTCGACGCGGCGAAAAAGCAAAGTTCGCGTCGACGCTTGCGAATGACCCGATTTGAATGCTACCGTAGATTGCATTAACAATCAATACAACCAAACGCGAAGTTGCAATTTTTGCGCGCGGTTGGCGCGCGGACCGCTCACGCCGCTTCAAAAGTGGAGCGCTGGGCAACGTACCGAAGCGGATCGAGCGAAGTTTTGTGGAGGCCGTATCGTCGCCGCCGAAGGAGAGGCGCGCAGGAAGTCATTTCTCGGAAACCGCCACAACCTAAAAATCGGGTCCGCATGAATGACGCTATATCTATCGAAAAGCTGTCATTCCG
Source organism: Methylocystaceae bacterium (assembly GCA_003152255.1). The sequence goes on from PLZT01000368.1 coordinate 2,747, forward strand.
CCAAGTGCGACGGCAATAGCGTGCGCTCGTCAATTATGGCCCTTGCGATTTGCGAACGTGTGAGATTGCGGACGTCGGTAAGGTCCGCGCCCTTTAGGATGGCGCCGTCGAGTATGGCGCCGTCGAGTATGGCGTCGCGCAAATTCGCGCCGCGGAAATTCACATTCGTGCAATCGGCGCCGCTCAAATTCGCGCCTTCCAGATTGGCGCCGCTGAGATCGGTCCGGCGAATGAAGGCGCCTCCGAGGTCGATCTTGAAAGCCTCGCGCTTTCGCGTTTCGACTGCTGGACTCATGCTTGTTTCCCGTCGTGGTCACGCACCAGCCGAATGATTTCCCGCACATCGGCCGGCGGCCAGCCCAAGGTTGCGCGTTACTTCAGAAAAAGCCACCCACCATTGCATCGCCCCGCCTATTCCGCCGCCTCGATATCGAACGCCCCGCGATCCACGCCGCCGCCGACCAGAATCTCGCGCTTGCCGGAGTGATTGGCCGGGCTCACCACGCCCTCGCGCTCCATCTGCTCGACCAGCGACGCGGCCTTGTTGTAGCCGACCGAGAGGCGGCGCTGGATGTAGCTCGTCGAGCATTTCTTGTCGCGCAGCACGATCGCCACGGCGCGGTCGTAGAGATCGCCCGATTCCTCGGCGTCCATCGAGCCGGGGCTCGCGAGCGGCTCGCCCGAGGCCGCCTCGGCCGCCTCTTCCTCGCTGGTGATCGCGTCGAGATATTGCGGCTGGCCCTGCGTGCGCAGATAAGCGACGATATGCTCCACCTCGCCGTCCGACACGAACGGCCCATGCACGCGCGAGATCCGCCCGCCGCCGGCCATATAGAGCATGTCGCCCTGCCCCAGCAGTTGCTCGGCGCCCATTTCGGACAGGATCGTGCGGCTGTCGATCTTGCTCGTGACCTGGAAGGAGATGCGCGTCGGGAAGTTGGCCTTGATCGTGCCGGTGATCACGTCGACCGAGGGGCGCTGCGTCGCCATGATCAGATGAATGCCGGCGGCGCGGGCCATTTGCGCGAGGCGCTGGATCGCGCCCTCGATGTCCTTGCCCGCGACCAGCATCAGATCGGCCATCTCGTCGACGATGACGACGATGTAGGGCAAGGGCGCGAGGTCCATCTCCTCGCGCTCGAAGATCGCCTCGCCGGTCTCGGGGTCGAAGCCCGTCTGCACCGTGCGGGTGATGACTTCGCCTTTCGCCCGCGCCTCGACCACGCGCGCGTTAAAACCGTCGATGTTGCGCACGCCGACCTTCGACATTTTCTTGTAGCGGTCCTCCATCTCGCGCACCGCCCATTTGAGCGCGACCACCGCCTTTTTCGGATCGGTGACGACGGGCGTCAGCAGATGCGGAATGTTGTCGTAGACGGAAAGCTCCAGCATTTTGGGGTCGACCATGATCAGCCGGCATTCTTCGGGTTTTAGCCGATAGAGCAGCGACAGGATCATTGTGTTGATGGCGACCGATTTGCCCGAGCCCGTGGTGCCCGCGACAAGGAGATGCGGCATGCGCGCGAGATCGACGATGACAGGCTCGCCGCCGATGGTCTTGCCGAGCGCGATGGCGAGTTTGTGCTTGGAAGCCTTAAAATCCTCGCAGGCGAGCAATTCGCGCAAATACACCATCTCGCGGCGTTGATTGGGGAGTTCTATGCCGATCGCGTTGCGGCCGGGAACCACGGCGACGCGGGCGGACACGGCCGACATGGAGCGCGCGATGTCGTCGGCGAGGCCGATGACCCGCGAGGATTTGATGCCCGGCGCGGGCTCCAGCTCATAGAGCGTCACGACCGGGCCGGGACGCACATTGATGATCTCGCCGCGCACGGAAAAGTCGTCCAGCACGCCTTCGAGAACGCGGGCGTTCTGATCCAGCGCGTCCTGCGAAACCTTGCTCACGCCGGCCGGCTTCTTCGGCTCGGAGAGCAGCGCCAGATTGGGAAGCTCGTAAAGTCTGGCCGAATCGCCGCGGCCTCGCGGCGCCTTCGCGCGCTCGCGATCGGCTTGCCTTGGGGCGGTGGCCGGAGCGGGCGCCGAAACTGGCGCCGGCGCGGCGACGATGGCGCGGGATGGCGCGTTTTGGACGCTCGCGGCTGGCCGGCGCGGCGCCGGGGGCGAATCATAATCGTCGAGATCGTCGAAGATCGGCTCCCGGCGCTCGGCGGGGCCGATCGGCCGCGGTTCGAAATCCGTCGCCGCCGGGCGTCGCAAACTGGCGCCCAATCGCGCGAAGCCGCGCCGAAAGGATGCTTGGACCGTCAGCAGGAAATGCAGCAACGCGCCCAGCGAAACCAGCGCCACGCCGGGCTCTCCGGCCGCGTCCTCGTCGTCTTCGTCATGCTGGAGCGCGCGTTGGCCCTGCGCCTGTCGACGCGCCTCCTCGCGCATGTCGGCTTCGCTCTCCAAACCATAGCCGGCCGCGGCGGTCAGCGACAGAATCGCTCCGACAATCGCGACGACGCCAATCAGCGCCAGCACGAGGCGATTGCCGCCGATGACGTGACGCGGCAGCGACAAGACCGCGTCGCCGACGACGCCGCCAAGTCCGGTCGGGAGCGGCCAGCGATCCGTGACCGGCAGCAGCGAAGCGGCCGCGGCCGCGCAGACCACGCCGATGAACCAGAGAACCGCGCGCAGGCGAGCGCGCTCGACGCCGCGATGGGACATCAGACGAAGAGCGAGCGCCGCGATCGGCAGCAAAGCGGCGCTGGTGGCGACGCCGATCGTTTGCATGAAGAGATCGGCGACGACCGCGCCGGGCAGCCCGAGCAGATTATGCACGCGGGCGTCGGTGGCCTGATTGAAGGAGGGGTCGCGCGCGGACCAGGTGAAGAGCGCCAGGGTCAGAGCGGCGCAAGCGGCGAGCGTGAGCAATCCCGAAAGCTCGGCGAGGCGTCGCCGCGCGAATTCGCGAAACGGATCGTAGGCGGGGCCGAAGGTTTGGCTGCGCGTCATGGTTCTTGCTGAGCTCGTTGTCGCGGTTCGAGCGGGGCGCCTGCTTTCAGCGAGCCGTCCCGCATCGCAACTATGAACGAAGCTAGGAAATTAAGAGTAAAGACGCGATTAACCGTCGCGCGCTTTCCGCTCGGATGGAATCGTTGAAGCTGAAAGCCCGCGAATTCAAGATGTTGGAGCACGGTCTTATCGCGAAAGCCCGTCAATTTTCGCGAAACGGGCGCGCGCCTTGACGCTCTTCAGCTCTGCGCCGCGACTTCCTGCGCCGCCGCGAGTTCGTGGTCCAGCCTCCCGACCTTCTTGACCGACGGCCGCGCCGCGATTCGTTCGATATAGGCGGAGATTTCCTCGGTCGGCGGCACGAGGCCGAAGCTCGTCGTCCAACGCAGCGCCGTGCCCCACAAAATATCCGCGGCGGTGAGGCGCTCGCCGAACAGATACGGCCCCTTGGCGAGTTGCGCCCTGACCAGGGCGATCACCGCGTCATACTCNNGCCGCGCAGCGGATCGCCGATGGCGGGCGCGAGGCCGGCCGCCGGGAAGGCGTCGGCGAGATAAATATAGATCGCCACCTGCTCGGTCACGACCGCGCCGGCCTGCTCGATCGCCGGAACCTTGCCGAGCGGATTGATCGCGAGATAATCGGGCTTGTGCTGCTCCTCGAGCTTGAAATTCAGCACATGCAATTCATAGGGAGCGCCAAGCTCCTCCAATAGGATTCGCACGCCTTGGGAGCGCGTGCGCGGGGAATGATATAGCGTGACTTTCGCTGCGTCGGTCATTTGGCCTCCTTGTTGTGGGCGCGCTAGCTAGCGCCCGCATCGGGACAAAACAATGACGCGCTCACGCTTTTGGCGCCATCAGGAAGGGACCATGGCCAAAACGCGGCGCGCCCATGGCCAGCGCGACGCGGACCATGGGCGCCAGTGAAAAGGCTCTATCAGTAGGGGCCGGGGCCGCCGTAGCCATAGGCCGCCGGGCCCGGAGCGGGGCCAGGGCCGTATCCGGGATCGGGGCCATAACCGGGACCAGGGCCATAGCCAGGTCCGGGGCCAGGTCCGGGGCCCGGTCCAGGTCCAGGTCCAGGTCCAGGTCCAGGTCCGGGGCCGTAACCGCCAACGTCGTTGCCCTTGGCCGCCATGCACTGCGAATACACTTGGTCGTAGCGCCCCTGCACTTCGGCGCCCGCGGCTCTGCCATTGCCGGCGCCAACCGCGCTGCCGACCAGGAGGCCTTCGCCGGCTCCAACCGCCGCGCCCGTGCCGGGACGATGCCACGCGCTGCCCACCGCCGCGCCCGCCGCCGCGCCGAGGGCCGTGCCGACCACCGCGCTGCCGATCGCCGCGTCATTGGCCGCCTGTCCCGGCGATTGTCCGCCGATCGCCGCCTGGCCCTGGTTTTGGCAATAAGCGTCATCCCGCTGAAAAGCCGCGTAGGATTTGCCCCTCCCCGGCATGACCGCCGCATGCGGCGTGGCCGGGCCGGTGCTGGCGCAAGCGCCGAGCGATAGGCACAAAGCGCCAATCGACGTCGCAATGATTGCCGATTTGATAGTCATCAGGTTGGACCTCTCTAGGAACGACGGCTCGAGATGGGCGCATCTTTCCCGAAAAAGGCGCCCTTTGTGTGGGAGCCCCGTCGCGGGAAGTGGCGAATCTCGCCAAGGATGGTTGCGGCAAAGTTAACCGATTCGATGACATGGCAAAAAACGCCGCGTCGATCCAGTTAAATCTTGTGGCGCGGCGCGCCGCGAAAACGTCGGCTCGCGGCTTCTCGCGGAGCCAAATCCCTCGTCAAATCGTCCCGATGTTATAGAGTCGAGCAATGTCCAACCGCGGCGCCCCCACCGAAATCACCCCGCAAATTCTGCTGCGCGCCTATTCCATCGGCGTGTTTCCGATGGCCGAAAGCGCCGACGACGAAGAGTTGTTCTGGGTCGAGCCGCGCGAGCGCGCGGTGTTTCCGTTGGACGGTTTCGTCGTATCGCGCTCGCTCGCCAAGACGGTGCGCCGGGATGTTTTCGAGGTGCGGATAGATCACGATTTCGACGCGGTGATCGACGCCTGCGCCGCGCCGGCGGCCGGACGCGCGAACACCTGGATCAACGGCGAAATAAGGCGGCTCTATCGCGCGCTTTTCAACCTCGGAGCCGTTCACACCGTGGAGTGCTGGCGCGAGGGGCGACTCGTGGGCGGACTCTATGGCGTCGCCTTGGGCGCGGCGTTCTTTGGCGAGAGCATGTTCCACCGCGAGACCGATGCCTCGAAGGTCGCTCTAACCCATCTCGTCGCGCGGCTGCGCGCCGGCGGATTTCGCCTGCTCGACACGCAATTCATGACGCAGCACCTCGCCTCGCTCGGAGCTAAGGAAATTTCGCGCAAGGAGTATCGGCGGTTGCTGCGCGGCGCGATGGCGCCGCCGGCCGCGAATTTCCTGGCGTGGCCGGCGTCGGAGCCGGTCAGCGGCGCGCGGGCGCTCGAAGCGCTCGGCGACCCTCAGAAAAGCCCGGGATCGCCGCCGGGCGGCGCCGCGGACTCAGCCGGCGGTTGAGCGTCGCGCTTTTTCTTGGGCTTGGCTTTCGCCTTGGGTTTTGCCTTGGCCGGCTCCGCCGGCGCCTCGGCGCCGCTGTCGCCCGCCGCCGCGCTGGCGTTGAACACGGGTTCGTCGGCCGGACCGATCGGCTGCGCCTCGACCGCCTTGGGAGCCGTGGGCTCCACCTTGCGCGCGCCGTTCGATTCGCGCTTGGCGTCCGCCCCATCAACGGGGAGCACGGCCGGCCCCACCTCTTGCGCCACCGTTTCCTTGCCGCCCTTACAGTCGACGAGCCAGACGTCGTAAACCGGATGCTCGACGCCATGCAGGCCGGGACTCGCCGCGAACATCCAGCCGGAGAAAATCCTCTTGGCCTCGGGCTTGGCGTCGGTCCTGACCGCGACGCCCTGGACGTGCTTTTGATCCGGCTTCGCCAATTGCTCGTCCACCTCGACGAAGCTCGTCGTTTGCGGCGCCTCCGTCTGCGGCCGCGTGTTGCAGACGCGCGGCGTCACCTGGAGCGTGCCGAACTGCACGGTCTCGTCGATGGCGACGTCGAAATTGATGATGCGGCCCGTCGTCTTGTCCAGCCCGGCGAAAACAGCCGTCGGATGGCGAATCGGATCTGCGGCGGCCGGAAAAGCGGCGAGCGACGCGAACGCCGCGCCGAAGGCCACGCCGCGCCAAGCGCCGCAGGACGAAACAAAGAGATCAGATCGCAAGAACATTCGGGTCACCGCGCCGCTTCCTCCGCGAGAAAACAATAGGCTCCCGCGCATAGGAAACACGCGACAAAGGCGATTCCATGATCGTGGGAAGAAGGCTTCAACCCTCCGGGCGCCAGGCGTCGTAATCGCCGCTCGCGGCCGGGCGCTCGCCGGCGGCCAGTATCGAGCCCGGCGGACGATAGGCCGAGGGCGTGCCGGTCATGTTTTCCTGGAACGGCAGTTCCCACTCCTTGGGCGTGTATGATTCCTCGGTGGGCGGCGTGTCGACGGTGTGATGCAGCCAGCCATACCAGCCGGTGGGCGTATTGGAGCCTTCGGCGAGGCCCTTATAGATCACCCAGCGGCGCTCGAATCCGAGCGCCGGGTCGATCTTGCCGCCACGCGTGCGGTAATAGACATTGCCGAATTCGTCCTCGCCGACGCGCTCGCCATAAAGCAGCGTCCACAGCCCCGTGCTGAGCGTGGCCCCATTCCACCAGGTGAACAGTCGAACAAAATAAGACATGCGCCTCGCGTCCCGTGAGTTCCGCGCTCTTATCGCGTCTGGAGGGGCCAATGTCCAGAGGCGCGAGCGCCTAATCGACCGCCCGCACGAACGCCCCAAACGCGCGAGGCCCGTCGCCGGTCGCTGCCTTGCCCGTGATTCTATAGCTATCCGCGTCGATCGACCAGAGGTCGTTGGAAAACCAGTTGGTCACATAGATCGTCCCGCCGTCGCGGCTAACGCCTATGCTTTCGGGATATTCGCCGACCTTGATCGTCGCCAGCGGCGCGAGGGTCGCCGTGTCGAAGACGCTGACGGTTTCGGCGTATTGATTGGCGACGAAGGCGCGGCCCTTGGCCAAGGCGACGCCATAGGGATGACTGCCCACGTGCGCGTTGGCGATAAGCTTGCGCTCGGCGAGATCGATGACGCTCACATCGTCCGATTCGACATTGGCCGTATAGGCGCGCCGTCCCCACGCGTCGATGGTCACGCCGTAGGGGTGCCGGCCCACGGCGATGGTCGCGACGCGCGCGAAGGTCTCGGCGTCGATGAAGACGAGGGCGTTGTCGTCGCGGGCCGCCGCGATAACGAGCCGCCCGTCCGGCGTCGCGGCGACGCCCGAGGGCATGGCTCCGATCTCGACGCGCCGGGTTTTCTCGCTGTCGGGGTCGATCTCCAGCAGTTCGCGCCCATTCATGTCCGCGACATAAAGGCGGCGCCCATCCGGCGAAACCGCGACGCCAAGGGGCTGCCCGCCGACAGCGATTCGCTTGAGGACGCGCCGCGCCGCTGCGTCGATGACCGAGACGAAATGTCCCTCCGGGCTTGTCACGTAGGCCCGCGCGCCGTCCCGGCTCACGGCGATCCCCGCCGGCTTGCCGCCAATCGGCAGCGTGGCGCCGGGCGTCATCGCGCCAAGATCGACGATGGTCAGATCGTCGCTCGACTGATTCGGAATGAGAGCCTCGTCGGCGCGAACCGCCCCGACGAGCAGCGGCGCTAGAAACACGACCGCGAGAGCGCGAAGACTCATTCGCGCTCCACCCGCGCCTTCAGCGCCGCGAGGCCGCTCCTGAATAGCTCGGACACCGCCTTAATCGCTACTTCGTCGGTATATTGTTCGGGCGGATTGCCGCCGGGAAAAGCGCGATAAAAGCGGCTTTTCCATTCGACGACGGAGCCGCCGGAGGGCGCGGGCGAGACTTTTAGCGTCGCGGAAAGATTGCCGACCGGAAGAACGGCGAAATCAACGCGTTCGATGATATAGCGCAGCGACATCGCGGCGTCGTCATATTGCACCAGGCGCTCGTCGATTACGGCGCCGCCGGCCACGAACAGCCTGCGCTTGGCGATTTCCGGCGTGACGCCGCCCTCGCCTTCCGTCTTCACGACGCCGGGCAGCCAGCCCATGTCCTGAAAATCGCCGACCACGGCCCAGACCTTGGCCGGCGGCGCGGCGATCTCGATGGTTTCGACGACTTTTTGCGGGGTCGCGCCGTGCGCCCAGGCCGCGAGCGGCGTAAGGGCCGCCGCGACCGCGATGACGCGAAACACTGCGAGCGGCGACATTTTATGCCTTCCCCGGCGGAAAGAATGGCCTCGCTCTCTTTGTGTCCTCCGTGTTCTTGGTGGTGAAATCATCAACCACGAAGAACACAAAGGACACCAAGGCGCCTTACTTGGCTTCGGCCTTGGCCTTCAGGGAGGCGAGGCCCGCCTTGTAGAGATCGGTCACCGCCTTCAGCGAGGCTTCGTCGGAAAGTTCCGGCGGCGGGTCGTTGTTCATGAAGCCGCGATAGAAGGCGCCCTTCCATTCGACCTCGGTCTTGCCGCCCACGTCCTTGACGGTGATGGTCGAGGAATAATTATTGACCGGCAAAATCTTCACGTCGACGGAATCGATTTTATAGGAGAGCGACTGGCCAGCTTCGTCGTATTTGGTCAGCGTCTCCTCGATCACGCCGCCATTGGCGAGGGTCAGCTTGCGCTTGGCCTGATCCGGCGTATTGCCGCCCGTCCCTTCCGTCTTGGCGACGCCGGGCAGCCAGGAGAGATCGCCGAAATTGCCGACAATTGCCCAGACCTTGGCGGGCGGCGCGTCGATCTCGATCTTCTCGACCACTTTCTGGCGCGAGGGACCATGCGCGAGGGCCGCGGCCGGGATCAGGGCGAGGGCCGCGACGATGAGGGCGCGACGCGGAATGACAAAGGACATGAAGGGTTCTCCTGAGAACAGCGCTTGCTTCCGCCGATGGTCCGTCGCTTACGACGGGCGTCCTTTTGGGCGCCCCAAAGTCCGTCACGGCGGCTCGCCCTCCTTTAAGGGCGCCACGACACCCCGCGTCAAGGCGCGCATGACGAAAGCGGCTAAGCTCTCGCCGCCACGCGAATTCGTTTGAAAAAATTTCGCCCCGGCGCCGCTTGCGCAATCCTCGACGCGGAGCAACCCCGCCGGGGCGTAATTGAATAGTTTTCCCCGATATCCACGAAAATTTACAAGATATGGGAGTTTTAACGAATTTGAACTCTATATCTTGACGAGATAGATTCCTTGACGCACTCTGGAAGCACGCCAGATGACAAAGCGGCGCGGATTCGAAGCGACGTTTGGGACGCCGGCGCTAAGTCGGTCGCTATGTGCGCGCTTATCGTCCCGTGTGCGTTCCCCAGTGCATTCGATTGAAAGCGTCCCACCAGGGGCGTCGGCTTTGGCGCGCTCGCTCAGACGAGGCCCCGCCGCCGGCGCCAAGCGATGGCCCGTCGCGCGATTTCGCCCGCGCGAAAACAAGGAATTGAACGACATGAAGATCGAGCGGCGTTTCACCACCTCCGGCCAGTCTCCTTACGCGTCGATCGAGTTTCGCACGACCAAGAGCGAGATCCGCAATCCCGACGGATCGGTGGTGTTCTCGCTCGATAATATCGAGGTTCCCGCGAGCTGGAGCCAGGTCGCCGCAGACGTGCTGGCGCAGAAATATTTCCGCAAGGCCGGCGTGCCGGCGAAGCTGAAGCGCGTCGAGGAAAACGCGGTCCCCTCCTTCCTGTGGCGCTCCGTCGCCGATGCGGAGGCGCTCGCCGATCTGCCGAAGGACCAGCGCGCGACCAGCGAGATCAGCGCGCGGCAGGTGTTCGACCGGCTCGCCGGGGCCTGGACCTATTGGGGTTGGAAGGGCGGCTATTTCGACACGGAGGAAGACGCCCAGGCCTTCAGCGACGAATTGCGCCACATGCTGGCGAGGCAGATGGCCGCGCCCAATTCGCCGCAATGGTTCAACACCGGCCTGCACTGGGCTTACGGCGTCGACGGCCCCGGCCAGGGCCATTTTTACGTCGACCACGCCAACGGCAAGCTCGTCAAATCGAAAAGCGCCTACGAGCATCCGCAGCCGCACGCCTGCTTCATCCAGTCGGTCGCCGACGATCTCGTCAACGACGGCGGCATCATGGACCTTTGGGTGCGCGAGGCGCGGCTGTTCAAATATGGCTCGGGCTCCGGCTCCAACTTCTCCAATCTGCGCGGCGAGAAGGAGAAGCTCTCGGGCGGCGGCTCCTCCTCGGGGCTGATGTCCTTCCTCAAGATCGGCGACCGCGCGGCGGGCGCGATCAAATCGGGCGGCACCACGCGCCGCGCCGCCAAGATGGTCGTGGTCGACGTCGATCACCCGGACATCGAGGCCTTCGTCGAATGGAAGGTGAAGGAGGAAGAGAAAGTCGCGGCGCTGGTCGCCGGCTCGAAGATCGTCAAGAAACACCTCAAGGCCATTTTGCGCGCCTGCGTGAACTGCCAGGGGTCGAACGACGATTGCTTCAACGCGGAAATGAATCCGGCGCTAAAGCGCGAGATCAAGCTCGCGCGCCGCGAGGAGGTTCCGGACGCGCTGATCAAGCGGGTGATCCAATATGCGCGCCAGGGCTTCAAGGACATGGAGTTCGACACTTACAACATCGATTGGGACAGCGAGGCGTATCTCACCGTCTCCGGCCAGAATTCCAACAACACCGTGCGCGTCACCGACGCCTTTTTGCGCGCGGTGGAGGAGGACAAGGACTGGACGCTGATCCGCCGCCTCGACCACAAGCCCGCCAAGACCGTCAAGGCGCGCGATCTCTGGGGCAAGATCGGTTACGCCGCCTGGGCTTCCGCCGATCCCGGCGTTCAGTTCCACACGACGATCAACGACTGGCACACCTGCCCGGCCGGCGGCGAGATCAGGGCGTCGAACCCCTGCTCCGAATATATGTTCATCGACGACACCGCCTGTAATCTCGCCTCGCTCAATCTGTTGCAGTTCCGCGACGAGGCGACGAAGCGCATCGACATCGACGCCTATGAACACGCCGTCAGGCTATGGACCGTCGTGCTCGAAATCTCCGTGCTGATGGCGCAGTTCCCCTCGCGCGAGATCGCGCAGCTCTCCTATGACTACCGCACGCTGGGGCTCGGCTACGCCAATGTCGGCGGTCTCCTGATGTCGTCGGGCGTCGCCTATGACAGCGCGGCGGGCCGCGCCATCGCCGGCGCGCTGTCGGCGATCATGACCGGCGTCGCCTATGCGACATCGGCCGAAATGGCCAAGGAGCGCGGCCCCTTCGCCCGCTTCATGGAGAACCGCGAGCCGATGCTGCGGATCATCCGCAATCATCGCCGCGCCGCGCTCGGCGAGCACGTCGGTTACGAAAAACTGGCCACGGCGCCGACGCCGCTGGATCACGCCGCCTGCCCCGACAAGGCGCTGATCGCCGCCGCCGAGCGCGCCTGGGAGACCGCGCTCACCCAGGGCGGGCTTTACGGCTATCGCAACGCGCAGGTCACCGTCGTCGCGCCGACCGGCACCATCGGCCTCGTGATGGACTGCGACACCACCGGCATCGAGCCCGATTTCGCGCTGGTGAAATTCAAGAAGCTGGCCGGCGGCGGCTATCTCAAGATCGTCAACCGCGCCGCGCCGGAAGCGTTGCGCGCGCTCGGCTATCGCGAGAGCGAGATCGCCGAGATGGAGGCCTATGCGGTCGGCCACGCGACGCTCTCCAACGCGCCGGCGATCAACACTGGATCGCTGCGCGCCAAGGGTCTTACGGACGAGAAGCTGGCCGTCGTCGAGAAGTCGCTCGCGGGCGCCTTCGACATAAAATTCGTCTTCAACAAATGGACGCTGGGCGCGGATTTCCTCGCCGGCGCGCTGAAGATTCCGGCGAGCGCGATGGAGGACAAGAACTTCGACCTCCTCACGCATCTGGGCTTTTCGCGCTCGGACATCGAAGCCGCCAATGTGCATATTTGCGGCGCGATGACGCTGGAGGGCGCGCCCTTCCTGAAGCCCGAACACTACGCCGTGTTCGACTGCGCCAATCCCTGCGGGCGCCTGGGCAAGCGCTATCTCTCGGTCGAGTCGCACATTCGCATGATGGCGGCGGCGCAGCCCTTCATCTCCGGCGCGATCTCCAAGACCATCAACATGCCCAATGACGCGAGCATAGAGGATTGCGAGGCGGCCTATCTGCTCTCCTGGCGCCTCGCGCTCAAGGCCAACGCGCTTTATCGCGATGGCTCCAAGCTGTCGCAGCCGCTGTCCTCGCAACTGATCTCCGGCGACGACGAGGACGAGGATGCCCCCGACCGCGTCGAGGAGCTGGTCGCGGCGAACAGCCCGGCGCGCGCGACACAGGTCGCCGAGCGCATCGTCGAGCGCATCGTGCATCAGGTGGTGCGCGAGCGCGAAAAACTGCCGAACCGCCGCAAGAGCTACATCCAGAAAGCCGCCGTCGGCGGGCACAAGGTCTATCTGCACACCGGCGAATATGAAGATGGACGGCTCGGCGAAATTTTTATCGACATGCACAAGGAAGGCGCGGCCTTCCGCAGCCTGATGAATAATTTCGCCATCGCGATTTCGCTCGGCCTGCAATATGGCGTGCCGCTCGAGGAATATGTCGACGCCTTCACCTTCACGCGCTTCGAGCCGTCGGGCCCGGTGCAGGGCAATGACGCGATCAAATTCGCGACCTCGATTCTCGACTATGTGTTCCGCGAACTCGCGGTCTCCTATCTCGGCCGCAACGATCTCGCGCATGTCTCGCCCGAGGACATCGGCCACGACGTGCTCGGCAAGGGCGAGCACGAGGGCAAGCCGCCGGAGGGGACGTCGGTCTCGCGCGGCCTCGTGCGCTCCAGGGCGGAGCGGCTGACCGTGGTGAACAAGAGCGAGCCCCCGGCCGGCGGCGGCGCGCGCAATTTCTCAGGGAGCGCGGCGGTGGCGCTAAAGGCCGAACCCGCGCGAGAAGAAGAGCTGGTGTCCCTGCTCGGCTGGACGGAGCCGGCGAAAACCGTTTCCGGCGTGGCCGAAAAACGGGCCGAGGCCAGGATGAAGGGATACGTGGGCGAGGCGTGTCCGGAGTGCGCGAATTTTACCTTGGTGCGCAATGGGACGTGTTTGAAGTGCGAGACTTGCGGGAGCACGACGGGGTGTAGTTGAGGGCGGAGTGGAGCGCAAAAAGGACTAAGTTTTGGAGGTGTTGGCATGCTACCGTCGAAAGAAGATCAGATTGAAGCTCTAGCTATGGAAGCAAGAACCAGATGGGGCTTAATTTACCAGCGCTGTCCTTGCGTGCTTACCTGTGTTTTTAAGCTTCAGAATGAATGGCTGATTTCTGGTTATCATAGAGTTCCAAACGAATACTTGCCAGATGACGAAGCCCAATACGATCCACATTTGCGTGTATTACGCTTAAGGGAGTCAGTGTTTTGCGCCGCGAACGATTTTTTGAGTTCATCTACTGCTAGGAGGCGCGCCCGTTTCACCGTTATGCACGAGATCGGTCATGTCTTGCGTGGCCACAACCGAGTGCGGCACAGGAATATTTCGAACAGAAAGATCGAAAAGATTGTAATGCAGACACAGGTTGATGAGAGTGAAGCTGATAGGTTCGCGAGCGCGTTTCTCGTCCCAGTTCACCTCGTCGATATAAATCGTTCTCCGACTGCACGAGATATTTCCGAGGAATTTCTAATAAGCATTCGCGCAGCTGAAATCCGTCTTGAGGAATTGACCCGTCTCCATCGGAGAAAAAATAATATTAAACGCGATACGCCCGATTTCGTTCGGGATTACTTGCTTGAGGCAAAAGGTAGAGGGGTTGACGTAAAAAGCATAGACTGAGTTTGCGTCTGAATTCCGGCAACCGGCACCGTGTTCCAGTAACATATTGTATCACTGTGATAATCGCAAGCATCTTGGCAGGTGTGTCTATGACGGCCGCCCCGCGCGCTTCTTCGCGATAAACGCCTCGAAGTCGAACGGCGTCGATGCGCCGCTCGTCTCGCCTTCGATGAGCGCGGCGCGCAGCGCTTCGAGCTTCGTTTCGCGCTCTTCCAGAAGGCGCAGGCCGGCGTGCACGACATCGCTGGCCGAGTCATAGCGCCCGGCGGCGACTTGGGCTTCGACGAAGGCTTTGAAATGGTCGCCGATGACGACGGCTGTGTCTTTGGGCATGGCTGATCCTCGATGAAATTTTTTATCAAGATTTGTCGGTGGCGACAATGCGAGTGCGGGGCTTTCCAACGAATTCACGATCTTGCGCGTCACGTCACCCGAACCTCGAACCGCCAAAATCAGCGGCCAAGCGAAGACATAAGCGGCGGCGAGGGCGATCGTCACGCCGGCGATATGCGCGAAGGCTACAAGCTTCACGTTCTTATTGCGCCGCCAAGCTTGCCGATCCCGGCTGGAACAAAAGCCGATCGCCAACGTTGACGATAGTGATATTCCTCCTAGTCGTTTGGGGCGAAAATGGCGCCTGCCGGTGAAGCTTTAGTGGAAGTAGGTCGATACCTTAAAGGCAGGGGATATCAATTTGTCACGGTCACGCCCGCTACCCATCGCCTTATCAACGCCAAGCCGGGTCATAAGTCAGCGACTTTAGCGTCAATATTCGGCTGGAGCAGATGGGTCCGAATCGAGGAAGTCGATCAAACCCTTCTCGAGTTGCTGAAGACCGCCGAAGTCATTGAGTTCAAAGACGGGTTCGCTCGCGTGACGGTGAGATTTTCGACGCTGGGCGACCAACTCTTCGTCCATTCCGCCTACCCTACGGAAAGCGAGGATTCGGTCTTTTTCGGTCCCGACACTTATCGCTACTGCCGGGCCATTCGTTACGACATCGCGAATCTTCCACCAAAAGACGGACTTACTATCCTCGATCTTGGCTGCGGTTGCGGAGTGGGAGGGCTATATGCGNNCCTATCGCGACGGAGGCGGCGATATCGGCGCGGAGCTTTCGCTGCGGATTTTGAAAGAGAGTCTGTCCCGTTTGAACAGTGGCGGGCGGCTTCTGCTCTACACCGCCTCGCCGGTGATTGACGGTGAGCATCTGTTTTTTCGGCTGGCGAAGCCGGCGTTGGAACAGAGTGGTCTTCTTCATCATTACGAGGAAATCGATCCGGATATCTTTGGCGAAGAGCTTCAAGGCGACGCTTATCGACGCGTCGACCGGCTTGCCGCGGTGCTACTGACAGTCAGCGTGAGGAATCAAAAATGACGCNNCGCGACTGCAGCCAAGTTTGCCATATGTCGATAGCGACGACGAGATCATTCGCGAAAGCCAAGTGAGACGAGCGGAAATCGCATATATCAACGCGGTTCGCGCGGAAATCAATGTTTCTCCAAAAGATGTTCCGCGCGAGGCCGACGCCTTTGTCGACTGGTTCGAGTCGCTGCGCGGGCATGGACCTGGACAGGGAGACCTGCTGTTTCCATGGCTGGAACATAGCTGCGGCCTCGAGCAAATGAAATGGTTTCTTGAACAGGAAGTGTCGGGCGAAGCAGGTTTTGACGATCTTGTCGCCCTGACACAGGTGAAAATGCCGCTGTGCGCAAAACTCGAGATGGCGCGCAATTACTGGGACGAGATGGGCAGAGGATCGCCAAAGGGCATGCATGGTCCGATGCTGGAAAATCTCGCCCGCCATCTCGAGCTAAATTCCAATCCGCGACGAGTGGTTCATGAAGCTGTCGCGCTTGGAAACGCAATGATCGCGCTCGCACAGAACCGCTGTTTCGCTTTTCATTCCGTCGGCGCTCTCGGAGCCATAGAAATGACGGCGCCAACGCGCGCTGGGCATGTCGCGCGCGGATTGAAGCGGCTCGGCGTTCCCGCCGCCAAGCTCCACTATTTCGCCTTACACGCCGTTCTCGACGTTAAGCATGCGGCGGCATGGAATCGCGAGGTGCTGCATACGTTGGTCGCCGAAGATCCACGTCGCGCGCATCCCATTGCGGAG